>DATKWL010000116.1:0-34666 GCA_035529555.1 Dehalococcoidia bacterium
TTCTTGAACCCACACCGCCATAGGTTTTATTTCTACAGGACACTTTTTCTCAGTCATTATTTCCTCCGCTTTTCGACACTTCTGTGGCTATAATCTGTAGCACGGCATCATTCGGCCTGGAGCCGTAATCGAGAAACTTATCAAGAGAGTTGGTTATAACGGGGCTGGGCTCCTTGGCGCCAAAGGCTTCAGCTAATTTCTGGGCTGCTGTCTCCCGATTCCCCTGGTTGTAGTTCTCCAGAGCTTCCAGGTACAGCTTCAGCGGCTTAGCTGAGGGCATGCTCATCTCCTTCTGGTTCTCCCAGGATTTCCTCAACCTTTCCGACGTCCTCAGAAGTGATTACCTGCCCTTCTGGCTCAACCACTACTGTAGATCTAACAGATATCTCCCTCTGCTCAAGGAACTTTGGCAGGCTCTCCTCCAGCTCCAGCTCCCCAAGCTCGATTTCGGTGGCTTGGTATCCTTGGGACTTCAGATGTTCTATCCACTGCTGGCAGGTCTCGTCATCCGACTGGCAGGTCTCGCAATAGCTTTTTTTTGCCTCGTCCTCGAGGCAGCTGGAGACCTGTCCACCTTCAAAGACGGTGACCAATATTTTCCTGTCGCCCTTGGTCAATTCCACAAGCTTTTTTGCCTTACTTATGTCCATTTCTTAAGCCTCCTGTTTTTCATAAATACCATAACTGACTCCGTAGAGGTTTTCAGCATCAGGCAACTCTACAAATCCACCCCGTATCAATCTCAGCTCTTTTTCATAGGGATTCTCCTTAGGCTTAGTTTTCTTCTCCAGCGTTTGCTTGGTTATATCCTCGATGTAGGCAATCTTCTCTTGATGATTGCCCCTTTCCATCGAGGGAAAGCCGGTGCCAATCAGACACTTGTCGCACCATCCTTCCAGGTAAACCAACTTGTCCCGAACCTCAATCCAGTAGCACAGCACATCCGGCTCATCAAGGTCAGGGACCTGGTCAATAAGCTTTCGTAGCTTGAGCTCGGTGATGTCTGTTCCCGGCCATCTCAACTGCAGACCCCTCGGCAGTGGGGGGCCTTCATCTGGTGGCATTGGCAAAAAGCCCTTCAACACTTTAGCCTCCTAGACTTCAATGCCTCGTTTGGTCAGTTCCGCACCCATGGCCGATAGCCACACTTCAAGCCGCTCGGTACCCCTCGGTATAGCCTCTATCTTCTTGTGCGCTTCCTCGGCTGCCTCAGCGAAAGTCTCATACCGCTTTGTCAGCGCCGGCTGAGCTTTATACATCTTGCCGGCCACGCAGTAGATATCCTGCTGGTCAGCAGCAAGCATCCCGACTATGCCCTTGCTCCAACAGAGATCCTTTCCCTTGTAGGTGAAGCAGGAGCATGGCGTGGCTCTGGCTCTGGCCTCGTCAAGGACTACTCCTGGGCTGGCCAGTTCCTCAACGCCAAAGTGAAGTAGCAGCTCGTGGTCCGAGGGCAGCTCCTCATATCTTCTAATATGGTCAGGCCCCAAATTGGCTTTTTTGGCCCTGATAGGGGGGAGGGTTACTTCCAGGTATTCCCCGCGTGCTCCCCTTTTTATAATGATTGGTTCAAGCGTGACTTCATCATTGATGGTTGACAGTACTCGCCCACAACTCCCGGTGTATTTGTCACAGACTTTGCTCCCCATTGCTATGTCAGGTATCATCCCCCACCTCCTCTTTACTTTTCCAGAATACCCCCATCTTCTGCGTACTCGAGGACGCTTTCCTCCAGTCCGGGTCCGCTCTTGAAAAAGCCTTGCTCAAACATTTCACGGGCATCATCATCCCACCAGCTTGCGAGATAATCACCAGTCTCCTTATTTTGTATTCCTATGTGAAGGCGGTCCCGCTCTTCCCAAACTTCGACTCTGACATCATCACGCGACAACTTAGATTTACTTGAATGGCCGATTTTCTCTACATATCCGCCATCCATGCCTTGTTTCCAGTACCCATATCCAGTATCCCAACCAAGAGACACCTTATCTTTGTCAGACTCAATATACCAGCCATCTCGCTCCCCATAAAAGTTCGCGGAGATTACCGTTCCTTCTGACCAACCGGCGGGGAATGAACCAGATGCAGTTGGTATGGTTATTTTGACTCTATCTCCTTTTGCTAAATCAAATTCTTTCTTAAACTGCCCCATCCCGAATTTGCTCCCTTTCACAGATATTCTGTGCTAGCCTTACTAGCTCTATCCACTCGTAGGATAATGTCCGCTTCACTTGCAGGTTCTTTCTATCTGCCAAACGGTTTTCTCCAAATTGGGGACAATACCATGGAAGCCATACACCTCATCAATGTCAGCATCGTCTATTTTAACAAAGAACCCATCAAACTCTTTTATTGCAGGTCTGTCCCCAAAATAATTCTTAATTTCGGCTACATCTTGCGAATCCGTAACTAAAATTAAATCCCCTCTCTTATTTAAATCGAGTATTGTTCCTTTTTCCTGAGCTTTCACATAGCATTTCATCATTACACTTACTTAGGGGCCACCAGTTTACAGCCGCACTTTTGGGAAAGGGCATCCTTAACCATAGCAGGAACAGTACCCCACTGAAATGACTCGATTTTCCGAATATAGGCATCATAATCTGATGATTCTATCCTGCCTTTTTGGAAAGCATAAGCCATCTCATCGACTATATCATCGATTCCCTGCCCGATGAAGAGCAGATTGTCAGCCATTTTGCCAAGCGAACAGCTCGCTGCTCGATATTTGGCCAGGTTATAGACTTGCTTGAGGTTGCCCAGGGTATCCCTGCTTATCACATCGGGAGCTTCCTCTATCAATTGTTCTACTGTTGGATAATCCATCAGAACCCCCCCTCAGCTTATTGCAGAGATAATTTTATCTAGCTTGTGGTCCCTGAGAACCGTCAATATGTATTTATGAGGGCCGGTAGCAGACGCGTACCATTTACCATCCTCAAATTCATATAACGTATACATACCGTTGGCTTTCAAAATTAGCTTGTATTCATTATCCTTATAAACTTCAAATTCTTTCATCCCTCGCCTCCTCTACCCTCCAGTTTCTTAATAACCTCTCTGGCTTCTTCCTTGCTCATACCTCCCATAACTCGTGCCATCGCATCAGACATCTTTAGTGTGTCTTTGGCTATTTTAAGCTGATGCTTTTCGGGGGTTGTTAATCTTTCGAGATAAGGATTTCCTTCATTAATCTCCTCTTTTTCCGGCTTATAATACTCTAAGTAAAATTGAGGGTTACTGAGCAGGTGCAGCAGTCGTGCGCCAGCATCACTGGTGTAAAGGAAGTTGGTCTTTTCTGCCTGTTCTTTCAGATAATTGAGTTCCTTCTTTAACACTGACCTTTCGTCATTTGAGAGGCAGGTCATCTTGTCCACATCTCCCAAAGCCTCGCCCGCTTCCCGGCTCAGGCGCTGGTATTCCTCATAGCTAGCGGTGGCAATGCCAGCACCTCTCAGGCCAAGCATTTGCAGCCACCTGGCCAGCTTCATTCCCTCCAAAATACATTTTTCTTTCATCCCTCATCTACCTCGATTCTAAGTGAAAAGGCACTTGCATTCAGTTTTAAGTCTTTTCTTTATCTCATCAGGCAAATCAGTGAACACAACCTGGTCTGTTGCATTGAGTATGCTGCCCAATTCACCTACGGTGATTAAACCATCTGAGAAGTTGTCAACTGTTCGCCTTCGCAAGAGATTCGCGGAGCGGTGGGCTTGGCTGAATCGCATGAACATCAGGTCAATATTGCAACGATCAGCAGACTGGACCGTCGTCTGAACGGCATCCTCAAGCTCATTAAATTCTCTCTTCAGGTTTACCGAGGTTAGCTCCTTCAATTCCTCCAATTTCTTCATCCCTTACCTTCCTTCTCCTGGCATGACCAGAGTTCACGCAATAGAGGCAATTCAGCTTCTGCTGCTATTTCTGCTGCTTCAGATAAGCTATGTATATCGCCTCTCAATAACCCCGCTTCATAATGCGTTATGGCATTCTCCAGGAATGTTTCGGGATGCTCAATGTTTATTCCACACGATTCGCCAACCCTTTTCAGATGTTCAGATGCTGATTCTATTTCCTCCCTTATTTCTATGGCAGTTGCCGGCAGTTTACCTGTCCTGGCGTGTTCATTATAGATAGATAGTAAATCATGAAGCTTTGCAAACAAATCGATTGCAGCAAGAGCGCATGAACAAGTTTTATGGCTCTGGCAAGTTTGGTTCATCCCTTACTCCTCTATCCTATCCCCACATCTTTCGGGTTTATATTTTTCGCTCTCAACATCATCATTACCTGCTCTTGGGAGCACTTGCTTAGCTTGTTAAACAACTCTGCAGTTCTCTGCGTGGCTGCCTCCGATGGTTTCCCGAGAAACTCATTGAACCCTATGTCCCCCAAGCGCCTGCCGAGGAAAAAGCTGTCTGAGGTTTCAGTGATCTCGGCAAACCTGCCAAAGCCGAGTATATCATGTAGCAGGTCTATCCTAGGCTCAAATTTGAGTATCTCGCTCTTGGCATCGCAGGCTGGCTTCCAAACTTGCTTTTCCATCACTTGCCTCCAGCTTTAATATTCCTCTGGAAATAGGACTGTTGTTACCGACCTGTCAGCTTCGGTAATTATCCATATTTTCGGTAAGGGTAACTTCTCATAGGCTGAAAAGAGGCGGAGATACTTGCCCAGGGCGTATTCATTTTCCCTCTTGTCTGCTTCAGACAAGTCGCCCCAGTCTCCTCTGGCGTGGCGGCCTAAGCTTTTCGTAACAAACAGGGCAAACTCGGTATTAGTAGCTACCAGGTCATTGACCCCTCTGGTAAATACTAACTGCCCCATCTCGAATTTGCGCTCTTGCCCTGCCTCTGTATTCATTCATCTCCTCACAGGACATCGCATATTTTTATCTTGAGCAGTTCATCGGCGGTCTGAGTGCCGATTACCTTCTCGGCAAGACTCATTTTATCCCACTTTTCCGGGGAGGGGACTTCACCGCCGTATATTCGGTAAAGGGTTTGTGCTTCCTCCAATGTCAGTTTGCCACAGGCAAACGCGGTAGATTGAAGTTTCTGATATTCAACAAGGTCTTTCCAGTCGGTCTTTAAGCTTTCATTAAGACTGGCTAGTTTCTCCTCAGAAACTGTCTTCATTTTTTCGTTTATTCTGGCAATTCCTGCTTCGATGCGGTTTGGCATAGCTCACCTCGTAATCACCCTTTTTTGATGAGTGATGGTTGAGTCGGTTCCCACACTAGCGGTTTGGGCCCCCACATTTCCCTAGCCTTATCCACCAACTCGGGACTCAAAACCTCATGATCAGCTCCGTAAATATAGCCGCAACCATCACCTTCATCAGCGTAGATAGCAAAGGCAGTGTTGGGGCCTAGAAAAAAGGCTAGCACTTCCTTTCCACCTGCCTTAAGGTGCATAGCCAATTCGGAGTGTTGTATTTTTAGGTTCTCTTTGCGGACAAGTCCCGCCAGATTCTCCTGAAATATTACCGGGGTTTTCCTTACAAAAGCTTCGGAATCTTTGGCTAACAACATCCCAGCGGTTGCACATTCAATCTGGCATTTAGTTGTCATAGCTATTCCCCACTTTCTTCTCTAAAAAAATGGATTCTCAATCTTAAAACGGCGGCTGCAGGCTTGGCAGTAGACAGCGTGGGCATCAGGCTCAGCTGGGGTCTCCGCACCACAGTAGGGGCAGACGGGATACCACATATCTTCCATGGTAGCCGCCTCAAGGTTTTTCTCAGTCATAGTGACTGTCTCTTCTTCGACCTCTGGCGCCCGTATTTTTTCCGCCTCCCCCAGCGCCTTGCGGGGTATTAACTTCTGCCCTACTCCTGTGCCCAACCCTATGCCGTGACTAATAAAGTGATCCTTACACATAAATGCCCACGGCCCCATGCGAGTTTTCCCGTCATAGAGGCCTGGCCAATCACAGAAATCGCACTTTGGTAGTTCCTGCACATATGCTGTGGTGCCGCTTCTTGGATTGCCCATCTTCTACATCCTCCGAAAAAGAAAGGAGCAAGCATTATTTTGCTCGCCCCGTTTTTATCTATTGTAAGCCCTATCTTTATCTAGGTCTTAATTTCGCTCTTTCTCCTTTCTATAAATTCCCTGAGCCTTTCCCTGACCTCACTGCAGGTATCGCATTCCTCTTCCGGGATTGACCACAGCCGGCTCATGAACTCCTCGGTAACCTGGCTTGCCCTGGCCGCCGCCTGCTCCATGGTTTCAACGTCCTTTATGGCGGTGATGGAGTGCCTCAGCTCCCTCGACTGCTTGAGTGTCCAGACTGCGAGTTCCTTCTCGACTCCCTTGAGTTTGGCGATCTCATCCGGGGCAAGATCGATGCGCTCCATGACATTGAGCTCATCGAGGGCGATGCGGATTCGCCTGGTTACCTCCGGCTGTCTGACGCCCTTATCTCGGGCAAACCTTATCCCCTCAGAAAGGGATGAGGAGGTGACAGAGAGATGGTCGCGGGAGCAGGGTAAACACGCCGTGCCTGCAGATATCGACCCCGGTGATGGGGATATCTCATCTTGACCTGGTGGCGGTTCTTTTAGCGTCTCAGGGGCTGTGGCAGGGGTTGCGGACTCCTGCAGGCCAAATTTCGCCGCGGCCTGGTCGAACTTATTGGCAACCTTGTCAATAATGTTCAGCCCAGTCTCAATGGCGTCACCCGCCTTGTCGATCACGGAGAACGCGTCCTCGGGGCGGGGCAATTTAGGCAATCTTGGCATACGAACCATGTGAGTTACTCCCGTCCTTAAAAAAGGGGGCAAGCCCTTCTCAGCGAAGGTCACCTGCCCCGTTTTTCCGGTATTTTCCTCCCCACCTTATTATTGTTTCAGAGGAGGGAATTGTCAACCCTGGGGTCTGCCACCGAACAAGAGCTCATCTTCAAGGTCCTTGGCCTCTCTCTCCAACACGACGGCTTCCTTCAGTCCCTTGGAAATTTTTGCCTTCTCCTGAGGGCTTTTCCTGACTGACTCCCCGCCACCGGTTAGGCCCATCAGCACTGGTTTTACATCGGACCTGATTCCGGTGACTTGGCTGTCAACGGAGGTCATTGCCTTTTCTAACAGTGCGAAGCGCCCCTCAAGTCCCCCCCGGTTTGACATATCTTTTCGCAACTCTTCTAGCCCTTTGGCCAGATTGCCCAACGCGCCTTTCACGGCATCCAGTTCTTGCTTCTGCAGCGAGTCCTTGAGCTCCCGGACCTCCGCCTGCAGCGCTCTCATCGTTTCAGAACCTTCTCCCTCACCCGTTTTTTTCAGCATCCCCAGCTGGTTCAGCTTGTCCAGCATCTCTATCTGCGTAACTCTTCCTTCCTCCCCGGTCTTTCGCAACAGCCCCAGCTGGTCCAGCTGGGCAAGCAATGCCCCCTCGCCGCCGCCATCACCCGTTTTTTTCAACATCCCCAGCTGGTTCAGCTTGTCCAGCATCTCTATCTGCGTAGTCCTTCCTTCCTCCCCGGTCTTTCGCAACAGCCCCAGCGAGTCCAGCTGGGCAAGCAATGCCCCCTCGCCGCCGCCCTCACTCTTTTTGAGCATCCCGAGCTTGTCTAACTTGTCCAGCGTGGTCATTTCATCGTCCCCTCCTCCTGTCTTGACTCCCATTGCTTCCTTCAAGCGTACTGACGCTTCTTCTCTCCTTGCCAGCTCCTCCACCGGGTCGATTGGCTCTCCCTTCTTGAGCGAGTCCTGGTACATCTGAAACACGGCAAACTCCCCGAAGCCTATCCTGCCCTTCGGGTTAAGTGTCCACGCGCCCTGCTCACCAACGATGAAGGCGGGCTCCTTTTTATCTCCGCTCTCCCTCTCCTCTATCTCTGCCAGGTCCTTCTTTACCAGCTTCTGGAGACTCTTGGCTTCGGAGAGGCTGACGGCTTTTTCGCCTTCTTTGGCCAAGCGTATCATCCCGCTTTCAGGGTCGACGGCATATTTCTCCTCCCCTTCCTCTTCTCTGGTTTCCCTTGTCTTGACGCCAGTCTCCTTTTCCATTTTCTGCCTTAGCCTTTTGGGGATGGGATGCTGGATTTCATCCGCCCAGAAGTTTACCACCTGCGTGACAAGCGACGGATGGACCCCCATCTCACGCATCCTTGCCTCGACATCCTCTAGGTCTTCGAGCTTGCCCTTGGCACAGTGGTCGGCAACCATCGCGGCGTTCTTAATTTTGAATTTTTGGACAATGGCGGTGAACCTATCCACAATGTTGGTGAAGCTCTCTTCGCCTGTTGGTGCCTCAGCCCCCTCTTTCCCTTTTTCTTCTGTCCCGTTGCTCATAATAGTCGTTCCTCCTTTGCCCTTCTTGCGTTAAAAGCCAGACCTTACTTCCTTCACTCCACTTTATGTTCTGGACCAAGCCCGAGTGCTTCAGCTCGCTAAGTCTAGTAGAAACCGTGGTTAGCCTGGCGCCTATATAGTTTGCGATTTGATACCGATCGGCTCTGCCTATCCGGGCCAAATATCGGACTATCGCCTCCTTTCTTCTCATTTTTTAACGCCTTAACCCGTTAATTTGTGTCCTACACGGGGCTACGCCTTAAAATCGCCTTACAGAATCAAGCCGAGAAAGCCCCGCACTTTAGGGCTGGGGAGTAGTCACTTGTATCCTCTCTTCTTCAACATGTATTGCCTGAGATACTGCTCCCCCAGGTTGAAGCAGAAATTGCAGTAGTCGGTGAAATTGCCCCGGGGATGTCCCTCAATCAGCCCCTCTATGGTAGCGTATCTGGCAAACTTTTTGACTCGCTCATACGCATCAGCGGGCATGTAGATGTGGAGGCTGACCTTGCCGGGTTCGGTAGTTTCCGTTGCTTTTGGCTCTTCTTCGACTGTTTGCTCCTGCGACATCTCTAATACCTCCATCGCTTTAGCTGGGGGAAGCAACCCCCGCCAAAAAGGAGCGGGTCAAGTTACCTTCTCGGCGAAGGCTGCTTGCCCCGTTCTTCTGCCTTGACAAGTTGTAAAGTTAGATTTACAATATACCATATGGGACAAAGGCTGTCAAGCGTTACTACAGTCAATAGGACAAAGCACTCGTCGGAATTTCGACGGTTGTATGTCCGAAGGGGAGAAAGGGGGGGAATTTAGCGCTGCATTAAATTAAAAGGTAAAAAGGCGGTCAGTTGCTGAAACGAGAGTTTTGGCTGACCGTCTTTTCTCTCTATTCAGTAACTATCCCGCACAAAAACGGGGCAAGCGAATCAATTGCTTGCCCTTTTCTTTTTTCTGGCAGGAGTGGCGACATGAGAAAAATCGTAGTGGCTTCCATAAAGGGGGGTGTGGGGAAAACCACGGTGTCCTCAGGCTTGACACGAAGCCTCAAGAGGCTTGGGTCCAGAGTCGGCTACCTGGATGTGGACATTACCGCACCAACCGGTTCTGAGGCGTTTGGGCTGGAGAAGCCGCCCGACTGGGAACTGGATGCCGCTGCGGAAGGCGGCAGAGGGGCGATTGTCCCCTATAACGTAGAAGGCATACAGTTCATAACACTCGCCTCACACTTCGGGCAAGCACCCGCCGTGCTGTGGAACGAAGAGAAAAAGATAGACGCCGCCAGGCAGCTGCTTCAGGGAGTGGTGGCCTGGCGGGACCTTGACTGGCTCATCCTGGATACCCCTCCCAGCTCGTCCGGCGAGATGCAAGCTCTTTACAAGTACATCACCGACCTTCACGGTGTGATACTCGTCTTTCAGCCCACTGACATGGCCGTCGCCGACCTTTATAGGACGCTTGATTTCCTCAAGTTCAAGAAGGTGGCGATACTCGGCCTGATAAGCAACATGAGTTATTGTATCTCGCCATCTGGGGAGAGGTTCTGGCCCTTCCTGTCGCCTGAGGTAGACCTCGCTGCCATCTGCGAGAATTTTGGGATTCCGCTTCTCGGCGAGATACCACTCACACCGGACAGAAAGGTGGTCGAGCAAGCATTTGACCGGATTGCCTCAAGGCTGGATGGGGCAAAGCCTGTCATCCTGAAGGAGGATATCGCCAAGAGGCTGATCAGGGAAGGAAAAAGGAAGCTTCTGAAAGCGGCAGTAAGGAGACTGTAGCCATGCGCACCGAAAAGACACTTGCTGAAGTTCTGATTGACTTCGCCCTCGAGGACAAGGTAGCACACCAGGCGGTTATGGCCCAATTGCCCGCCGAGAAGATGGAGGCAATCACCGGCAGAAAAGGGAAACTGATTGTCGACGGTGAGGAGGGTGGAGCATTTATCATCAGGATGACACCCTACGGCATCTATAGGGACAATAGCGAATCCGACCTCAGGAACGAGATATGGATGACCGATACAACTTTTATCGACATAGTGATTGGGGAGCTTGAGCCGAAGACGGCGAGGGCTAGGGGCCAGGTGCTTTTCAGCGGTGACAGAAGCCTGTATGACGCCGCCGAAATCATAGACATCTTTGAGAAGTGGATAATAACGAAGCTGAGGCCGGTTGCCCAAAAGATGATGAAAGCCGTTGGCAAGAGATAGCGGAATGGCTTATGACCCGAATTGCTCGCTTTGCCGGAAAGAGCCGATTAAGGAGCAGCCTTATCATGATGAAATTTGCTGGGTTACATTCTGCCCTCTTCATGGGAATCCGATGATCGTTCTCAATGAGCATAGGCCGGAACCAACGCCGGAGGAGTGGGAGCACATAAAGGAGGTGAAGAATAAACTGTACCCAAACCTGAAATTCAGAGGAGAGGGGATGCACTCTATGCCTCAGCATTTTCATGAACACCTTGTATAGAAATGATAGCTGAATTGCCCTTCGTTTTCTTAATCGCCGGGGCGGCCCTGGTTGGCCTGTGGATATCAAATATCCTCTTTGACCTAAAGGTCCCCCACTACGTCGCGCGTAAAATCGGCCACAGTGCCGGCGGGCTGGGCTTCCTGCTCTGCGCCCTATTATTTTCATCCGGGTGGTGGTCACTAATATTAGCCGCCATCTTTGCCGTCATGCTCGGGGGTGCCAGGTATGTCAGGCCCCAGACTTTTCGTGGCGTGGGCGGCATCGGGCGGCCCGGGGAAGTGATGGCCGAGGTCTGGTTTCCCCTGGCTTCCTTGCCGGTTATCGGCGTGGGCTGGCTCTGGCTGGACAAGCCTTTGGTAGCCATATCCTGTCTTCTCTTTATGGCCTGGGGGGATATGATTACCGGAATTGTCCGCTCCCAGGTGTACGGCCGGCCAGTGAAGGGCCTGTGGGGTTCGGTGGCTATGCTCGCCACCTGCCTCGTGATCGCTTTGGCGTTTGTGCAACCGTTCTGGGTCGGGGCCGTGGCTGCCTTGGTGGCCACGGCTACCGAATGGGCCTGCGGGGATGTTGGGGTCATAAAATGCCTGGACGACAACCTGATGATACCGCTGACCAGCTTTGTCACTGTTTTCGGGATACTGGCTTTGATAGGGGAGCTATGAGGGAACTGCTAACATTGCCCAATCCCATACTCAGGAAGAAGTGCCATCCGGTTGGCAACTTCAACAAAGAAATTAAGGAACTCATAGAAGAGTTGGCTGGTTATATGTATGCCCACCGCACCGATGAAATCGCCCCGATTGGGCTCACGGCCCCGCAACTTGGCGAATCCCTTCAGGTGATAGTCTTTTACCCCAACCCGGCCTTCCGGGAGAAGAAAGGGATAGAGGAGCTTATCAATCCGGAACTTGTCTATGCCAGAGAATCGATTACAGTTACCGAGTCTTGCCTGAGCCTTCCGGGTAAAACATATACTCTCCAACGGGCAAAGCTGGTGAAGGTTCGAGGATACAACTTTGACGGACGCAAGAGGACATACAAAGCCAGGGCGCTCTTTGCCCAAATGTTTCAGCACGAACTAAATCACCTCGATGGCATACTCATAGACAGAATCGGAGAGCTTATCGTATTTAGGAAGTAGAAGGAGAGGCAATGAAAGATAAAATTAAAGCTCACATCGGGCTGGGGCGATTCTTCGCCCTGCCCATAGTTGTCTGCTCCGTCCTGCTTGGCGTTGCCCTCGTAGGTCACTGGAGCTGGCTATCTGCCATGGTGGCTCTCGGGGCCATATTCCAGATGGCCTATGCACACAGCTTTAACACGCTGCTGGATTTTTCCTGGACCGGGTTTGACAAGGGTGCTGAAGAGGAGCGGAGCCGAGGTAAGGTCTATACCCATGGCCAGCAGACGATAGCCGCCGGCATAATGTCCCCCAAAGAGGTGCTGGCCAACGGCCTTGTCTACCTTGCTATATCGGCTGTCTTCATCGGCATTGTCGCCTGGAAGGTATCACCGGTAATATGGATTATCTGGGCGACTACAGCCTTGATGACGTTCTGGTATAGCTGGGGGAAGCTTCATTATCAGTGTGAGCTGGCACTGGGTATCGGCTTCGGCTCGCTGGCGGTGATGATGGGTATGGCCACCCAGCCGAACCCGGATTTCCTGCTGGCTTTTCTGGCGGGGATACCAATATTAATTTTGTTTGGATACGGGGCGGAGACAATGGATCAGTTCGCCGATGCGAGCGTGAATTGGAAGAGGGGATTGAGAAACTTCGGTGCCCTGGTGTGGAGAAACAAAGTCTCAATTACCATGTTCATCGTCTGGCTGCTTTGCGCCACCTTTCTCTCCCAGCTGTTTCTCATCGCCGCTGGAGTATTGCATCCGCTGACGGCACTAACACTCATCACCCTCATTCCCTTTTCTTTTTGCCTTCTCTTCCTGGAGATGAAACCCAAAGTCGGCATCATCTGGGGGCTGGGCGGAATTTATTTATATGGACTGCTACTACTGCTCGGGGAGGTACTTGGACGATAAATCCAAAGGTAAAAATAATATCCATGGGCTATGCTGTCCCCGAGCATAGCTACAGTCAGGAAGAAGTATTCCAGGTGCTCGGGTACCCGCAGCGCTTCTGGAGGGTGTTCAAAGAGAGTGGGATTGAGAAGAGGCACCTTTGGGTACCGCCATGCGAAGCTAAGGAGATCAGCTGGCAGCAACAGCAGGAGATATACAGGGTTGGGGCCGTAAAGCTTTCCCTGCAGGCGGTAAAAGAGTGTCTAGACAGCCGGAGCGCCGAGGATATCGCCTGCGTTGTCTATGGGAGTTGCACAGGATTTACCCCGGGACCGACGATAGCCCACTACCTGGCCAAAGAGTTATCTCTTGAACCCTCGACCTATTATACGAACATAATCGGGCAGGGATGCGAATCAGGCTTCCCCGGGCTCCGGAGAGCCTACGATTTTGCTGTAGCCACAGGAAAGCAAGCCCTGGTTGTCAACTGCGAGCTCTGCTCATGCACTTACTATCCCGAGCCTGCCGGCAGACCGGACCCTGAGAATCATTTTGAATGCTTGAGGAGCAATGCCATCTTTGCCGATGCTGCCTCCTGTGTTCTGGTGGGGTTTGATGAGAACCTGCGGCATCCTTCTATAATTGACATGGAGACACATACCAATACCGACTTCATCAATGAGCTCGGCTATACCTGGCGGTATGGCCGGCTAAGAGTTATGTTGTCGCGGCGGGTACCGGAACTGGCGCCACTGGTGGTTAAGCCGGCTGTCAATGCCGTGCTGCAGCGCCAGGGACTAAGTATTGACGACATAAGATGGTGGGTGATCCACGCGGCTGGCAGCACAGTCTTGGACAACATAAGGGATGCACTTGGCATAGCCGAGGAAAAGGTAACTCTCTCGAGGGAAACATTGAGAAATTTTGGCAACACCAGCTCAACCTCGGTCGGCATTACCGGGAAGAGATTGATGGCGGGAGATATCCACCATGGAGATTATGCGGCGGTTTTGAGTATCGGACCCGGCATGAGCGGCGGCATGACTCTCTTGCGCTTCGGAGGTTGAAGTGAGACTGCGAGATGCCCTGGCCAGCTTGCCTGATATAGACCACGAGATTATTGACTGGTTGGCTGAAATAAATAGCTACAAGGGAGTATGCACCCTGAACTCATGTGCCGGACACAATAACCACTACAATCAACCATTTGTGATCCTGGCATTCTCCAAGGGCAGCCCCTTTCACAAGTTCTGCCACGAGATATCACCGGTGAGGTCTGATGTTAGTCCTGTGCTGACTCTGTTTTCTGACAAAGGCTGGGTAGCAGTATTTCCTCCAACAAAAGATATTAGTGTTGAACAAGGTAGCGGAGTAACACCAGAACGCTTGCCGACTGTTAGAAGGGACCTGTTTGAACGTATCATAGCAACACTGGAGAAGGTGATAGAAAGGAAGGCGAGTGTGAAGGAGATCGAGCGAAAAATAAAGGTGCTGGGGAGGGGGCTATAAATGGCAGTATTGGTAACGGGGGGCACCGGGACGCTTGGTCGGGAGCTGGTTCACAATCTAGTCGCCAGAGGGCAAAAGGTAAGGATTCTGGCCAGAGACACTAAGAAGGCAGAGGAGCTTTTCAGCGGTTTGGAGATACTAAAGGGCAATGTCACCGAGGACAATCTTGGCCTGGTGGCTAATCCCCATGTTGATGCAGTATACCACCTGGCCGGTTTTCTTGACCTGAGTGAGAAACATCGAGACGACTTGTGGAACGTCAATGTCGCCGGCACGCAAAATGTCATCAAGCTCATGAAACTTTATGAGATCCCCCACCTTTATTATTGTTCAACTGCATATACCCAGGGAAGGAACTGCTATGAGGAGACCAAAGCCACGGCCGAGAATTGGGTCAGGGAATCGGGCGTCAAGTACTCCATCTTTAAGCCCGGCATCATCGTCCCCAACTCCAGAACCTTCGAGATTGATAAGCCACAGCACCTTTATCTGGCGGCCAGGTTATGGGCCAGGCTCCACCGCCGGGCAGAGCCAATCAGGAAAAAATTAGAGAATAAACTTAATCTACCACCCAAGCAAATTAGCTGCCGGATAAAGGGTAACCCCAGTGCCACCTTGAACCTAGTTCAGGTTGACTGGATAGCAGAAAAAATGGCCAGCGTCCAGGACGAAGGCGTCTACATGCTCACCAGCCAAAGGCCGCTAAGGGTTTCTAAACTGCTGGAGTGGCTTGGTGAGGTCCTGTTTCTAAACCTCAAAGTGGAGCCTGAGTTCAAGCTGAGGCCACACGAGGCTTTATTTGACCGCCTGGCCAAGCCGTTCTTGGACTACGTACAAGATGATTTTTCCCGCTTTAAGCACTCATTCAATGACTGCCCTGCCATCAGCCGGGAATTTATTCAAAAGACAGTTATCAATAGTATTTTAAATTGACTAACCCGCCCTAAGGGTTTAGAATTTTCAGCAAGGAGGGGCTTCTAATGGTTATGGGGCAAGGCAAAGGTCTTCTGTCAGAGCTTGAAAGGAAATTGGGATTACCGCCGCTTTCCCAGGTCGCCGAAACCTTACAGAAATTTCCCGATATGCCAAGGCTGCGCCTGATCAAAAACATCCTTGAGGCCTGCGAGCGCCTTTCTCGCACCGCGCCCGAGCTGGAAAAGATTGTCACCCTGGTCAACCTGATTGCCGATACCCCTACCGATAGGCTGGAGAAGCTGGAGAAGATCCTGAAGCAGGCAAACAAGCTGGTGGCACATGCCCCGAATGGGCTGCTTGAGTTTCTGTCCTCTTTGAAGGAGGATTGATGATAATAAGCCCTGTATTTGCTTTGATTGTTGCCGCGGTCGGTGCCGTGGGAGCAGTGGCTGGGGCTTCAGCCCTCGCCGTAGGAAGGAAAATAGGGCCGAACCTAACGCTGGCAGACATGTTGCCTCTCGCACCCTGGGAAGGTCCGCCCTTACCTAGATTCACCAAGACGAAGCCAGAGCTTCTTGCTGAGTTGAAGACGAGGTGAAAACAATGGTTATTGAAATCAAAACTACAGTAGCTTGCCCTATCTGTTCTGAGCAAATACCCGGTGTAGTAGATAAAATAACAAGAACTGATGTTTTGATGGGTCATCTTGTCACAGTACATGGAAGCCAAGCAAGACCAGCCACACCATTGGAGGGACCACCCCTGCCCAGAGCGTTAGGTATTCACTGGCCATGGAGGAAGCCTTGATCCTGCAGTTAGTTGAATCTGACAGACCAAAGACGGTCGGTGAGAAAATCGCCGAGTTTCTGGCTCGGCCTCCCCAGCCTGTGCTCAAGTTTTACGGCGATTTCAGCACTGAGACAGCCGACGGCAAAAGGCACCTGTTCTTCGCGATAAGAAACGGGCTGCCGCTTCCCCTTTTCTATGGAATATATGTCAGATCTAGTTATGACGGATTCATAGACTACATGGAGAAGACAGACCATATCGGCCCCTTCAGCACTGACGACTGGCGTCTGACGCTGGACACCACGGGGCCGGCTCAGGCAGAAATTCGCTTGGGGCTTCTCCCGTTTGAAATTTTAACCGACAAGTCTCAGGTTGCAGTTTAGTTGACCTTCTCAAAATTCTAGTTTACAATTGGTGAAAAGGCAGAAAAATGGGGCAAGCAAATCAATTGCTTGCCCTTTTCTTTTTTGGTGAGGTTGTAAATGACAGTTAGCCAAGACTGCCTAGAGAAAGCCTACCACATTTACGAAGCCCATGAATGTGCCCACGCTGCATCGAGGGAAGCACTAAGCCGGGATAAAAAGTCTGCCGAGATGTATTTGAACCTGATAAATCAGCACTTATATGCCGCGGATGCTTCACTTTCACCGGAGACTAAAATGGAATTGAATCGTGATCTGGCAGAAGCAAGAAAGTTGATTTACCAGGATGATAAAAATGCCGTCTTCTCGCTAGGTCGCTTTCTGGATAAGACGAAGGAATTGATGTTTGAAGTCGCCGTGGCCTGCGAGTGCCGGAAAGGAGGGCAATGATGCTAAGGTTTAAGTTACCGAAACTCCCTGGCCAAAAAGAACCACCGAAGCTATGGCCGCCAACATTACCCTCGACCACCATTCCCACGCCCTTTGGGAAAGTGTCCCTCCCCGAGCACAAAATAGGGCTGCCTAAAATGCCATCCCTCGACAAGAGAACCGGCAGTGCCATGAAGCACGCCGTCGGCATCGACCTGTCAATAATACCAGGCCTTCTTCCTTTCGTGGGGGACGTGGTCGCGGACGTAGTAGAAGACCTCCATGGTGCTGAATTAAGGAAAATACTGACCTCAAAAGAGTATGATGAGTTTCTAAAACAGGACAAGATAGCCCCGGCTATAATAGCGATGGCGCGGACATTGACGAAATAAGGGGAGGCGAGAGATGGAACGAGCTGAACTGGCTGACGCACCAGAAATCGCAACGATAGAAATAACAGAACCTCTTCCTGAGAGCGGGGTCGTTGACAGCACCTACAAGATTAAAGGCTCAGTCAAAATGTTTGATGCCATAGGCGCCCCACCCTGGGTTTACGCCGAGGTTAGGTTAAAGGAGTGGGACAAGCCGGAGGTTGCTGAGGAGGTCAGTTACGAGCGCGGCTTTCCCATGCCGATAACCGGTGAATTTACCATTGAGTTCAAGCCGGAGAAAGAGGGAGATTACGAAATTACTGTTCTGGCTACCCCAGCACCTTTATCCCTACCCGTCATCGGGGTATTCCCGGTCACCGGCAAGAGCGATGTAATGAAGGTTGCCGTTGGCGAAAGGCCGCCAGCGGTGTTCAGATTCTCGGACGTAACGATTGACGAGAATGATATAGCGCTTACCGACCACGATGCTGATTCCGGATTGCTGCTGGAGAAAACCACGGCCGATTATCTGGACATAACCCCGGCCTTTGAGTGGACGGGTCCCAGCAAGAAGGCCACTGTAAGCATAAAGGCCGGATACAGGGATTGGCTCGGTGCTTTTAGCCCCAAGACGGGGGCTTATACGCGCACCATTACGCTGCCTGAATCACCTACTACTCCCTATTCCGGCGAACTTGAAAGCCCGATAAGGATTCCACTTACCGCCTGCAGCGGCATTACCGATGGCGCCATAGAGATGGTGCTCAAGATAGCCAGGGAGCCCGACTACATCAGTCGTATCTGGAACGTCTACGCCACCAAAGCTCCGCCTGAAGCGTTAGACTTCGATTTAACAAGGCCTAGCGTCTCCCAAACCCCCGTAGACCCGGGAACCATCATAGACATCACTTGCCCCATTACCTCGAGGTGCGAGAAGGCGGTTGATGCCCGTGCCAAGGTCATTATCTATGAGGGGTCAGCTCTTCCCGGTCATGGTAGTAAGATTAAGCAATACGATAGCGATGTGTTCCATATAGAGCCGAACGAGAGCACAAATGTCGTTGTCCACCACACGGCAGTCAAGGGCACCATAGACAGGCGGGATGTGGAGGTGGAGGTATACGTTGACACGCAGCTGGTCAAGGAGAGCGAGTGGGATGACGTGTTCTACGTCGGTGTACCGCCAGAAGAGGTAATCGACTTTAACCTGACAAGACCCACAGTTACTCCAGCGGAAATCGCTCCGGGAACACCTATCACGATAACGTGCCCGGTGACCTCGGCCTGCACCAAGGAGCAAACGGCCACCGCTCAGGTTAAGATTTATGAAGGCAGTTTTTATGCCGGCCACGGGACCCTGATAACCACCAAGAATTCACCAGCCTTCTCCATAGCACCAGGCCAGGCTTATAATGTCATCGTTCAACACACCGCTATAGCCGGCACAATTGACCGTCGTGATGTTGAGGTTGAGATTTATATCGGTGGCAAGCTGGTCAAGGAGAGCGAGTGGGATGATATTTACTATGTAATTATCCCCCCCCCACCACCCGTGCCTCCCACATCTGATATTAGGAACTTTGACTTTCAGCCAGTGAAGGGCACTTATGATGTTGGAGACAGAGTATCCTATAGTGCCCCCTACGAATACAAGGGCAAGGCTCAAGGCGGCTGGCTGACAATCTACCTCGGCACAGGAGTGTATCCCTATTTCTCTATCAAGCATACCTACCCCAGGACTGCGGTAAGTTTTGGTGAGGCGATGGACTGGACATTGGGCCAATTGTCAGGAAACTTCCTCCTGCCAAGCACACTGGTGCCCGGCCAGACATACAATGTCAGGGCTAAATTAGAGACTGCTGATGGCAAGCAGATAATTGACACCGACTGGGGAGTGATTACCATCCCCGAGATAACACCGCCTCCACCGCCTGTGCCACCCGCGGCGGACATCAGGAATCTCGACCTTGTGGCCACCAAGGGCACCTATGACATTGGCGACAGAGTGCCATTCACTTGCAATTATGAATACAAGGGAAAGGCGCAAGGCGGCCATCTTGTCCTTTCACTGGGCACCGGCGTATATCCAACCTTCAGCACGGTGGTAAACTACTACCCGATGCCAGTCAGCTTCGACGAGGCGATGGACTGGACCCGGCGCAGTTTTACGGGAACTTTCCTTTTGACTGAAGCCCTTAATCCCGGGCGGACCTATAACACCAGAGCCAAGCTGGAAACTCTAGATGACCGCACGAAGGAAACCGACACCGACTGGGAGGTGGTGAGAATACAGGAAGCGGCACCTCCCGGAGAATATACCGTTTTTGTCCTAGCGCTGCCCCTTGCTGCCGGATGGGTCACCAAGGAGCCGGATAAGGACTCATACGCTTATGGCGAAACGGTGAAGCTGACCGCCATGAGCGCCCCCGGCTACAAGTTTTCTTACTGGCAAGTTGACGGCGAGTGGGCGGGCTATAGCAGCACCCTGACCCTCATGGTAACCACGGATCTCGAAGTGAGAGCGTATTATACAAAGGTGTAGAATGCCGAACGAAGAATGGGAAAAAGTAAAGCAAGCTTTGAAAAAGCCGGCAACGCCGGAGGCGATGAAAGAAGCCGCCCAAGCCTTTGAGCGATACCAGGTGGTGAAGTTGGCCAAAGGCAAGGGCTCCAAGCCGACGCTGGTTACCCTGGGCCGGGGGAGAGGGTACCCCAACGCTGTTCCAGTGAACAAAATCCCTGAGGAGCTGGCCAAGAACCCCAATTTCTTCAACCTCATGCAGAGGGTGGTGAAGTAAATGCCTGTCGCAGTGCTGATGTCTGACTATGACCTTCCCACTCGCTCCGCCTCTGGGTTTGTGCTCAGATATATAGCGCCTAGGTTGGAGCCTGTGCACCTTTACGCCATCATGGCGAGGAGAGTGCCCTTTGAGCTTTCCGCGCCACAATCCGACTTAATCATCGGAGTCGGCCATGGAGATGAAGTCGGCTTCAGCGGGCAGAACGAGGCAGTGATTCTCGAGGTTGGCAAATATAACCCCGTGGAAGTTAGAGGCAAGGTGATAAAGCTCTTGTCCTGCCAGACCGGCATAGCACTCGGCCCCGATCTGGTAAAAAATGGTGCAGCGGCTTTCCTTGGCTATGTGGACGATTATGTGTGGCTTTGCGATGCTGATCTTGCTTCAACGCCCTGGTCTGATAAGATGGCCACCGCCTGTCTCATGCCGGTGGTAGATTCGCTGAACGCACTGCTTGATGGCAAAACATGCCGCGAAGCTTTCCAGATAGAGCTGGACGGCTACTCGAGGAATGCCGAGGTTGAAGAGGACGAACTGGCAAAAAGCTGTTTAGAGTTCAACCGAGAAAATGCCGTCCTGCTTGGGGATCCAGCGGGGCGGGTAAGAAAACGACCCAAACTCCCTTTGCCATTTCGGTTGGTGCCACCGCCTCCGCTTTTAGTGCCTTTAAGGAGGTGATACCAAAAATAAACTAAATAAAAACTTGACAAATTTCTGTCCCTGTGTTTAGAATTGTAGCGGGATAAAAAGGCGGTCAGTTGCTGAGACGAGAGTTTTGGCTGACCGCCTTTTCTCTTTATTCAGTAACTATCCCGCCCGCTCAAAAACGGGGCAAGCAACCTTCCCCGGAAGGTTTGAACGGCTTGCCCCGTTCCTTTTTGGTGAGGGTTGCTTCCCCAGAGTAAAAGGAGGGTGACATGCCTAATAAGCTTCCGGAGCCAACAACTATTATTAGTGCCTTAGGAGGCGGAGCTATTGATCTGGCCGAGGGGCCGGTAATAGCTGCCATCAACACCGCCGGAGTCGCCCAGGAATTTGCCAATAATGTCAAAGGTAACCTTGACAACCTCAAGAAGGGGATACCCCAAGACCCGTCAGCTATACCTGATTTTGCGGTGAGGGCAGTCACGCACACGATTTCTGACGGCTTGGGTTTCTTCGAGGGCCTCGGCAAAGCGGCAACGCAAACTTTTGAAAGTGTCCGCGGTGAGCTCAGGAGAATCACAGGTTAAGGAGAGGAATATGCCGTACAAGAATCCAACAGAATTATTGGTTGACGCAACCAAGTTGCCAGCGGCGATAGAGGCGAAGCTGCCCGCGGGCGCGCCCAAACTTTCGACAACGTTGGTGAACATAGCCACCAAGCTTCCCAAGGTTCCCGATTTCCCGATGGAGCTTCCCGACCTGCCGGCGCCGCCAGAGCTGCCCGAACTGCCGGCACCCCCTGGAGCTGAGCTGCGGCGCTATGTCACCGGTGTCGAGGTGGCGCCAGTGGTGGGTGCGGCTGTGGTTGCGCCAACGCCAGCGCCAGTACCCGCCAGACGGGGATTGGTTCCCTTTGTCTATGAATAAATTTAGGAGGAGGACATAGGAAAATGGCTGAAATTGTTGGGCCAGCATTTGCAAAACTAAATCTGATGGCAGGCACCGCCAGACTTCTGGAGCAAGTAGACCTAAAGCCAGACGACTTAATGGTCTTCAATAGAGACTTCGACCTGCTTGTGAAGGAGCTGTCAAAGGTTGACCCTGAGTTGGGGCACAATCTGGCTGCCGAAAAAGAGTTTTACCTCGGTGTCAACCAGATAGCCAAAGGCTACTTCAACATGAAGCCCTTTGGCGGATTAAAGTCTTCAACCGGGCAATATGGTATGAACATCATTTCGCCCCAGAATCTGAAGACTGATGCAGCCGGCGCAACCCGCCGATATTTGAGCTGGGCGCAGACGCTTAGCGTCACCATTAGCGGCACCCATCAGTTTATACTTGGGACTTCTGCTACTGCAGAGTGCTATGCCTCTGCTGAAAGTGAGAAGAAGGAAGTTATTGGCTTTCACGCCTTCCTCAGCTATAAGCCGGACCCGAAGCTCGTTCTGCTCCACTTGGAAATCAATGATTACCCCTATCCTACCTGGAATGTGGAGCCATATGCCAAGATTACCAAGGCCGATAAGCTATTCAAGATTCTGCCTATTCCCGGTCGAGTAATCCTGCATCCGGGTGGCAAGTTCGCCCTTCAGGGTTTCTTCGACATCGGCAGCAGCATGGCCGCCGCGGTTTCTGTTGACGTTGAGATATGTCCATTTGGCCTTTGCTTTGCCGAATACGACCAGTTTGAATCCAGCAACATACACTAAAAGGAGGTGACTAAATGACGACAAGTATTTATAAGTTCGAGCAGGGTCGCCTCCTGGTCCACGAAGAGAGAACGTTAGAGACGGGCTATCCAGCCGTACAAAGTGGCGTCCCGGTCAGGATCGGCCATGTCAGGGCAATAGACCAAGTTCTTTCTATTGATACCAACTATAGTAGGTACGGCCTTATCACTCAACTCGACGAGGTGAGAATCAGCGGCAACGAGATTTTCGTGGTGATGCGGCGGGGTGACATGGGTACTGTAGTTACCAGTGGCCTCTTTAGTGGTATTTCACCTGCGGGTCTCAGCGGAATGGCTGCCCTCGGACTCATGAGCGGTATCACCAGCGGGCTTGACTGGCGCGCAGAGCTGCTCAGTGGAGTAGGAATTAGCGGCGTGGTCAAGGTAACCGCTAACGTCATTGGCTACTAAGGTCGGCTTTGCCCCCTGAAAAGAGAAAAGAGATGGAGGTGGCCCGATGTTAGAACTGCGGCCGATTGAGGTCTTTGAGCAGGTATGGCCCAGACCGAAGGTCTTGCTACCGGGGCACAATGTCCAGTTCAGCGACAAGTTCCCCGACGGGCTGGACTTCGTCAAGGGCAAGACTTTCCGGATTACCAAGACGGCCCAGGTAAGATATGAGCTGTCCTGGATTCTGCCCGCCATCAACTACAAGGATATAAACCTGTCGAATGAGAACGCCGGGGAGAAGCTCTATCCCGAGGCTAAGGATGAAGTCTACGAGACCCTTATCGGCTTCAAGCCCGGAAACTACTTTACCCTTATCTACTTCCCCGCCGAGCAGCCCATCTACCGGCTTGGCTACTACACGATGACGCCGCTTATCAGCAGCGCCTCCCTGAAATACCTTGGCGCCATCAAGCCGGAAGATAGCCCGGTAAATAACCCCACCCTCAAGATATACACGTTCTTTAAGCTTAACCCGTTCATCTTCAGGATCGCCGTTGACAACGGCGTGGATTACGAAAAGATGACCTGGGAAATCTGCGTCAACAAGTGCAAGCTGGAAACGATTGCGGCCCCGGCGGAGCCGGTTAAATACATACCCTATATTGACGAGCTGAAATGGTAGGAGGTGAGCCGTGGCAACTAAGATAGTCAACGCCATAACGACCGGCATGGACCTGTGGGCGGAGCACGAGCACAAGAAGGGGCACCTGCTCGGGCTCAAAGTTGATAACAAGCACTCAGCGCCCGAGACCATCAGACTCATGGACAACTTCACCACCGATGCCGGCTACACCTCCGGCGGCTCGGCCTACAGCGCCGAGAGCCTCATCAGCGGCTCCGCCATACAGAAGTTCCAGGTAACGGTCCCGGCGGGGGACTCGATTTCCCTTGGGGAGGAAGACTGCAAGGGTCTTGAGTTTCTGGGAAGAGCTGCAGCCCTTGGTTCAGCAACAGCATCCGGTTGCATAATCACCGCCCAGTACAAGCTCACCTAAGGAGACAATATGCCAATAACGGTAATAAAAGGGCCTGAGGGCGTCCGGACAGTATTTAGTGCTGTTGAAACTATCACGCAGCTTAGAACTGTGCAGATTGCCTCCGGCTTTACCAGATCCATAATGGAGGCTGTTTCAGGTTACCCGGAACTGGGCTTGGGAGTGGCCGCTGAGAGCGTTGCATCAGGGGACTTGGCGAGGATAATAACCGGGGGCTATGTTAGCGGTGTGATATGCGCCTCTGGTGTTAGCTTTGGCGATATTCTCCAGGCCTTCGCGGCATCGGGACTGGGGTCTGGCACAGGGCATGTGGCGCCACAGCTTTCCGGTCAGATGATGATTGGTAAGGCAGCGATGTCAGGTGGAAGGGGTAGCGGAATAGGTATGATAGTTGATTTCGGTCCAAAAGCAGTACCGTAATTTAGCCTTGGCGGCGGAATACCGCTCTTTGTTTGGGCCGTTTGCCAAGGCTTTTTTGGGGGCAATGTCTGAAGGAATTTTACTATAACTATGCAGCAGACTGTTGAAATCCCGCTCGGCACTATAAAAACCTACGGCACCGTGAGTGGCTATATCTATCTTCACATCCCGAACTTCATAGCCAAGCAGTTCAACATTACCCCCTCCACATGTTTCTTTATCATCTACAAAGACAGCAAAATAGTGCTTGAGCAAAAAAAGGAGAAATAATAATGGGTTCCTGGGAACGGCAGAAAGTAAAGGAAAACAGAGTACTCTTATCTACTATCTCTCCCCCTGATGGAAAGGTTTCATATCAATGGGCAAGAAGCTGGAGGGAGCTCCAATTACCCCAAGAGTCGGATAACTTGATTGTGCAGGGCCTGCCTTACGGCGTTGCTAGGAATTACGCGGTGAAACAGTTACTGGAACAGGGGTTCAGCTGGCTCTTCTTCCTCGACAGTGACATCACTCTGCCACCCAACGCAGTGATGCGACTGCTGGAAACCAAACTGCCCCTGATAGGCTGTTATTATACCCACCGTTTCCCCCCTTACGAGCCTTGTTTCTACGGAGCTAAGCAGGATGAGCAAGGGAAAATCCAAAAGGTTGCCCTTACCGGGTGGAATTTCGGGGATATTGTGCCGTCTGTATTTTTGCCGGGTGGTGCTTGCCTGATTCATCGTTGTGTGTTTGAAAGGATGTCGGCGGCAGGGATTAGGAAGTGGTATGAATGGACGCTCGATGTAGATGAACCAATAGGGATTTCAGAGGATTACTCGTTCTCGTTAAAAGCTTATTCATTGGGGATTACCCCCATGGCGCATACAGGAATCCAAGCTCGCCATGAATGCCTCGCTACCTGCGGGGTGAGAGGAATAGAGGCAGTAACGCAATGAAAGCAGAAGATTGCCCCAAGGTTAAAATGGACGGCAAATTAAAAAGCTTGGAAGAACTCACTGAAATAGTTCAAGCATTGAAGGAACAAGACAAGAAAATCGTCCATTGCCACGGGGTCTTTGACCTCCTCCATCCAGGCCATATCCGCCATTTGAAAGCGGCTAGTCGTGAGGGGGATGTGCTTATAGTAACCGTGACCCTGGACAGATTTGTCAATAAAGGATCCGGCCGCCCCGTTTTTAATGAGGAACTCCGTGCCGAATCTATCGCTGCCCTACACTGTGTGGACTTTGTGGCCATTAATGAGTGGCCAACAGCCGTTGAGACAATAAAGAAATTGAAACCTGATGTCTATGTTAAGGGGAGCGATTACATTCACCGTGAAAATGACCCAACCGGGGGGATATATGAAGAGGAGGAAGCCATTTGGTCCATTGGCGGGCGAATTCACTTTACTAATGAACTCTCCTTCAGCTCAACCGAGTTACTGAACGGTAACTTTAGCATCCCCAAACAGGCACAGAAATTCCTTGAGCAGTTCCGTTCCATATACTCGGCAGATGATGTTATACAACGACTAAGAGAGCTGGCAAAAACGAAGGTGCTCGTCATCGGCGATGCGATTATCGATGAGTACCACTACTGCGAACCTATGGGAAAGTCCCCCAAGGAGAGCATCATGACGACAAGATATCTGCGCGAGGAGGCGTTCGCCGGGGGTGCCCTGGCAGCTGCCAACCACGCTGCTGGATTCTGTGAATGCGTTCACTTGATTACCTGTTTGGGGGCAGAGAGCAGCCAAGAGGGATTCATTAGGAGTCACCTCAGGTCAAACGTGAAGGCAAAGTTCTTTTACCGTGAAGATGCCCCCACACCAACCAAGCGCCGCTATATTGACCCTTTTCTAGCCAAGATATTCGCTGTCTATTACTTGAATAATAGCGATTTGCCTCTGGCTATCGAGAATGAAGTTTGCCAGTATATAGAGGCAAACGTTGGGGAATACGACTTAGTCGTCGTAACCGATTTCGGGCACGGATTTATTGGCTCCCGAATCATAGACTTGGTATGCAACAAAGCCCGGTTTCTGGCTGTCACCGCCCAGACTAATAGTGCCAATATTGGCTTCAATCAGATAACGAAATACCCCAGAGCTGATTATATCTGTCTTGATGGGTTAGAACTTCGACTCGCCTGTCATGACAAATGTGGTGAGTTTGAAAAACTAGTGCCTAGAATAGGGCAACTGCTTGAATGCAACAACATTGCCGTTACCCGCGGCAATGACGGTTCACTGACTTACCTGGGCCAAGGTGGCTTCTTTGAAGTCCCTGCCCTAACTGACAAGGTGGTGGATAGACTCGGCGCCGGTGATGCTTATCTCGCCATTACCGCACCCTGCGCCGCCAAGGGTTACCCTATGGACATGGTAGGTTTTATCGGGAATGCGGTAGGTGCTCTCCAAGTTCAAGGCATTGGTAACAAAGAGCCGGTGGCGGCACCTGCTTTGTTTAAATTCATTAAGGCGTTGCTTAAATAATGGATAATTTAAGGATTGATTCGCATAAATTGCTTTATCACCCAAAAAGGGTAGCCCAGTGGCTCAACGAGGAGAATGTCTACCCGCTTTATCTTGAGATTGGGCCCTCAGGCAGGTGTAATCACTGTTGCATATTTTGTTCCTTCGATTACCTAAAGTACCAAGGCCCGTTTATTGAAAAGGGTGCTCTGGCTAGCTTTATTTCCGAGTCGGCCACAGTGGGAGTTAAAAGCGTTCTCTATTCCGGAGAAGGAGAGCCACTACTACATGAGGATGTAGCCGAAATTATCCTGCAAACGGAGAAATTTGGCATTGATGTAGCACTCAGCACCAATGGTGTTCTCTTTAACAACAGTCTTGCTAGGCAAACTCTGGGCTCCCTTACTTGGATAAGATTTAGCCTGGATGCTGCCACCAAAGAGACACACGGTAAAATTCACCGTTGCCCAGAAGGGGACTTTGGTTTAATCATCAAAAACATCTCTGATGCCGTCAAAATAAAGAGACAGAATAACTACGCCTGCACCATTGGCGTTCAGTTTCTTTTGCTCCCGGAGAACCACCACGAAGCCATCAAGCTGGCAGCAATGACGGGAGATATGGGAGTTGACTATTTAACAATAAAACCCTTCTACAGGCGCCCGATGAGTTATCATACCCCCGATAGGGACTTCCATTATACTGATCTCTTAGCCCTTGATGACGACCTTCAGGAATTGGCAAGCGACCAATTCAAGGTAATTTTCCGTGCCCGCGCCATGGAGAAACTTGAAGATGAGAAGAAGGAGTACGAGCAATGTTTGGGATTGCCCTTTGCCGCTCATATTGACGCCAAGGGAGATATGTATACATGCAGTGCCTTTGTCGGGGATAAAAACTTTTGCTATGGCAATATCTACCAGAGTTCCTTTTCTGAAATCTGGGAAGGGGAAAAGAGGAAAGAGGTATTGCTGAGAGTAGCTGAAATGGACATTAGCCAGTGCCGTAGGAATTGCAGGCTGGATGAGATAAACAGATACTTGTGGAGCTTAAGGCATACCGAACAGATTCCTCATGGAAAATTTATTTAAGATGAAACGCAGATTTGTCATAATCGGCAGCAATTCTTTCTCAGGAAGCACCCTGATTGACCTTCTCCAGCAGGATGAGGGAAATGAAGTAGTTGGTATCAGCCGGTCAAAGGAAAAAGACCGCCTCTTCCTAGCTTATAAAGGAGGCTTACAATTCCATCAGATGAACCTGAATACTGACCTCGATAAAATGCTTCAGCTCTTTGATAAGTATGAGCCTCACTATATTGTTAACTTCGCTTCCCAGAGCGAGGTCGCACCAAGCTGGGAATACCCGGAACAGTGGTATCAAACCAACTGCATGAGCATTGTAAGACTGAGCAACGAGCTTAAAGACAGGAAATACCTCAAGGGCTATGTCCATATTTCAACACCAGAGGTATATGGGAGCTGCCCTAAAGTAACTGAGTCTGCTCCCCTCAACCCCAGCACCCCTTATGCAGCATCAAGAGCAGCCGCCGATATGTTCTTACTCTGCCTAGCGAGAAACTTTGACTTCCCGCTCACCATAATCCGCTCCACCAATGTATATGGTGCGCACCAGCAACTTTGGAAAATCATCCCCCGGACAGTAATTTACCTGAAGCAGGGGAGGAAAATAGAGCTGCATGGGGGAGGTGACCAAATAAGGTCTTTTATTCATATTCGAGATGTTGCCCGTGGTATTCTTAAAGCTATTGAGTTGGGTAAACCAGGAAGCATTTATCACCTTTCGCCCCAAAACGGCTGCAGTATCAAGTGGATTGTGCAGCGAGTCTGCGAACTGATGGGCCATGATTTTGATAAAGCAACGGTCTCTTTTGGCAAGAGGGCGGGACAGGATGCGTGCTACATCATAGACTCCTCCAAAGCCCGCACTGAGCTGGGGTGGCATCCGCAGATTCCCTTGGATGAAGGCCTTAAGGAGGTTATACAGTGGGTGGGGGAGAACTGGGAGGGAATTTCAACGGCGCCGCTGGAATATATCCACAAGGCGTATTAAAGAAGGTGGGGCCATGAAGGTATCAGATTATATAGTCGATTTCCTGAGCCGGCAGGGAATCAAGCACGCCTTTGTAATTACCGGAGGCGCCGCTGCCCATCTAATTGACTCTATAGCTAGAAACCCGGAGATGGACTATATCTGCACCCAGCATGAGCAGGCGGCGGCTATGGCCGCTGATGCCTATTCAAGGGTGACCGGCAATTTGGGGGTGGCGGTGGCAACCAGCGGACCGGGGGCAACAAATCTGCTGACTGGCATTGGCTGTGCATACTGTGACTCCATCCCTGTAATCTATATTACAGGGCAAGTTGTTACTCATCGTTTGAGGAGTGGTACCGGGGTCAGACAACTGGGCTTTCAGGAAGCGCCTACTGTTGAAATCTACAAACCAACCACCAAGTATGCCGTCCTGATTGATGACCTTAAAAGAATCAGATATGAGATGGAGAAAGCAACTTATCTGGCCAAGTTTGGAAGACCAGGTCCGGTCTTGATTGACATTCCTGATAACCTTCAGAGGGAGCAGGTTAACCCTCATGAGCTGGAATCATTTGTCCCCGAGGAAAGCAACGACCCAAAATTGGATGAACAGGTCGACCAGTTCATTCAACTTCTTGAGAGGGCGAGAAGGCCTGTTGTTATACTTGGCTGGGGGATTCGGTTGGCCCAAGCCGAAAAAGAGGCGAGAGAATTCATAAACAAGTTGCGCCTCCCAGTGCTACTGACTTGGGCAACGATGGATATGCTACCCTCTAGTGACCCGCTGGTTGTTGGCTCGTTTGGGCAACATGGCACCAGATACGGAAATTTCACCGTTCAGAATGCCGACCTCGTTCTAGCCATAGGCAGCAGATTGGACACACACTTAACCGGGGCTTCCATTACCAGCTTTGCCAGAGAGGCTAAGAAAATCATTGCCGATATTGACTTGAGCGAGTTGAATAAATACAAATTACTCGGCATGGATGCGGATTTGCTCATCAATGCCGATGCCAAAGGCCTGCTCCGTGTTATGAACAGCAAAGTCGATGAAATGGTTAAGCCAGATATCTCAGAATGGAAAAGGAAAATTGAAACTTGGAAAGCCAAGTATCCTATCTGTCTACCTGAGTACTACCAGCAGGAAGAAGTTAACCCCTATGTCTTCGTAAAGGCTCTCGCCAGAGAATCGCCACAAGGGAGCACATTCCTCGCCGACACCGGTTGTGGACTGGTATGGCTGATGCAGGCATTTGAGTTTAAACAGAATCAGAGATTGTTTAGTGCCTTTAACAATACTCCTATGGGATATTCGCTGCCAGCCAGCATTGGGGCCTGTTTTGCCCTTGGGAAAAAGCCGGTAATCTGCATTACCGGGGATGGTGGCCTTCAAGTTAACATCCAGGAGATGGCAACCATCATAAGGCACGACCTGCCAGTCAAGATCTTTCTTATCAATAACCGCGGTTATTCGATGGTAAGGCAGACGCAGGAACAATGGTTCGGCTCAAGGTACGAGGCTTCAACCGTGGAAAGCGGTTTGCCCGCGGTGAACTTCGTGAAGGTCGCTGAGGCTTACGGTTTTAAGGCTCTCACTATTACCACCAATAGAGAATTAGGCCAGCGAATACGGGAGGTACTGGATAGTGAGGGGCCAGTCTTCTGCGATGTTAAGATTAACCCAAATCACCGGGTCATCCCTCAGGTAAGGTTTGGGAGACCTATTGAGGATGGTGAGCCTTTCTTAGACAGGGATGAGCTACTATCGAATATGATTGTGAAACCAATGGAGATTGGAGAGAAGTTAGCATGAAAGACAACAAAGAAATTAGCGAGCCAAAAGTTGTTCTCTTAATTTCCATCACCAGTGACATCGGCACGGCACTGGCCACGAGATATGCCGGTGAAGGTTTCACCGTTGTCGGCACATACCGTTCGACCAAACAGCTGAATAAATTGACGAACATCCCAAACTGTCACCTATTCTCCTGTGATATCAATGACCGACAGAGTGTTGCCAGATTTACCAAAGAATACGTTGAGCTAGGCTTACCATGGGACACTTTTATATCTTTACCCGCTAGTCCGCTGCCCCTGAAAGCTTTTTTCAGATGTGATTTTGACGATTGGGCCGTTTCCATCCATATCAATTCCATTGAGCAGCTACGGGTACTTCATCAACTTTATCCATTTAGGAATAAGGAGCAGGTATCAAATGTTGTTTTCTTTGCCGCCGGCGGTGTTAATAATGCAGTGGTAAACTTTTCGGCCTTGACCGTTTCCAAGATAATGTTAAGCAAGATGTGTGAATTTCTGGACGCGGAAAATGAAGACCTGAACATATTTATAGTTGGTCCCGGCTGGACAAAAACAAAAACCCATCACCTAATATTAGAGCACGTGGACCGAACCGATGAGAGATATCAAAAAACCATTAATTTTCTGGAAAATGAAGAAGGCACCAGTATGGATGATATCTACGGCTGCATAAAGTGGTTATGTGAACAAGGTAAAGAAGTAAGCAGTGGCCGAAACTTTTCGGTTGTGAATGACAAGTGGAAAGGACAACCAAGTACTAAATTAGCATCTGAACTAAGGTCTGATATCAATATGTACAAGTTGAGGAGATATAAGAGCGATTTCCCCCAATGAGCATGGAGGTTGGCTCAATGAAAAAATTAACACAAAAGGAGGCGTTTGAAAAAGGCGCTCAATATCAAATTGACACAGAACCCGTGTCTCTCGGGCCATTGACTTCATTTAGTCTGCTGGAGGATCCGAAGCACATGTGTTTTGTTTTGTCCCGATATAAGTTCTGTTCCAAAATACTGGAGGGTAAAGAAAATATATTGGAGATTGGTTGCGGTGATGGTTTTGGGATACCCATAATTGCCCAGAATGCAAAATATGTCCTGGCCATAGATTCCTGTGATAGGCTAATTGTCGGCAACAGCCAAAGACTGAAAAAAATAAAGAAAGTCCAATTTAAAAACCTTGATATTTGTAAAGCTGTTCCCGATAAGACCTTCGATGGCGTATTCTCAATAGATGTGATTGAACATCTGGACCCCCATCTTGAAACACCCTTCATGGTGAATTCGTGCAAATGCCTCAAAGAAGATGGGATATGCATTGTTGGAACCCCTAATATAACTGCCAGTAAATATGCGACTCCAAGAAGCAGAGTTCAGCACATTAATTTGAAAGGTCATAAAACATTACGAGATTTAATGAGTAAATATTTTGAGAACGTACTAATGTTTTCGATGAACGATGAGGTGATACATACCGGGTACGATCCAATGGCACATTACTTGTTTGGTATTGGGGTTGGCAAGAAGAGAGGAAGTGTGTGAAAGTAAAGGTATCGGAAATGATGGGACAGGAAATTAATTTGCTCAACTTGTATCCCCGCTTCAAGCGCCCGATCGAGGAGCGCGGCAGGCTGGCCACGGAAGAATGCCGGGAAGTCGCCCGCCAGTTCGGTAAAGATTTTTTTGACGGTGACCGTCTATACGGCTATGGCGGTTACTACTATCACCCACGCTTCTGGCAGGCGACCGCCAAGCGATTTCGGGACTACTACCAGCTAGCTGAGAATGCCAGTGTGCTGGACGTAGGCTGCGCCAAGGGATTCATGCTGCATGACTTCAAGGAACTCTTGCCGAATCTTACCATCGCTGGCATTGATATTTCCGAGTATGCCATCGAGAACGCCATAGAGACTGTCAAGCCCTTCTTGCGTGTGGGTAATGCCAAGGAATTGCCCTACGGGGACAACTCATTTGACCTGGTGATCTCCATTAACACCGTACACAACCTGCCCCTGGAGGAGTGCAAGCAGGCGCTACGCGAGATTCAGCGAGTTAGTCGCCAGCATGCCTTTATCACAGTAGATGCCTGGCGAACTGAGGAGGAAAAGGAACGGCTTATCAAGTGGAATCTAACCGGGTTAACATATATGCAGGTAGATGAGTGGAAACGATTATTTGAAGAAGTTGGATATCAGGGCGACTACTTCTGGTTTATTGCGGAACATGAAAACTAAAGCTGCCGTATTATACAAGATTGGTAAACCTTTGGTCATTGAAGAGTTGCAAATACCCGAGCTGCATCATGGTCAGGTGCTGGTAAAGGTGCTATACAGTGGAGTATGCCGGAGCCAATTGAACGAGATAAATGGGTTAAAAGGTGAAGATAAATATCTCCCTCACACACTGGGCCATGAGGGTTCAGGTATAGTTGAAACAGTTGGGCCGAGCGTAGGGAAGGTCAAGTCAGGCGACCATGTTGTGCTTACCTGGATTAAAGGTGATGGATTGGATGTTCCGTCCGCAATTTATCGGAGAAACAATGGGGCAGTAGTGAATTCCGGAGCGCTTTCCACCTTCATGGAGCATGCGGTTATATCAGAAAACCGGCTCATTGCCATTCCAAAGAAAATGCCGCTCCGTGAAGCGTTATTGCTTGGGTGTGCAGTTCCTACCGGCGCCGGAATAGTAATGAACACTTTGAAGGCCAAAGAAGGTGACACAATCGCAATTTTGGGGGTTGGTGGAGTAGGGTTAAGTGCCGTTATGGCCTCCAGCCTTATGAACGCCACTACTATTATTGCCATCGACGTGCTCGAGAGAAAACTTGAGCAAGCCCGTCAGCTTGGTGCCACACACCTGATTGATGCTCGCCAGCAAGACCCGCTGGCAACCATCTTGGAGATTACTGGCGGTTGTGGGGTGGACTACGCCATTGAGGCGGCTGGGCAGCGTGAAACCATGGAAACCGCTTTTCAGGCTGTGCGTGACAATGGTGGGCTCTGCGTGCTGGCTGGCAATCTCGCCCGGGGGGAAAAGATTTCTATCGACCCCTTCGCTTTAATAAAAGGCAAAAGAATAATTGGAAGCTGGGGTGGAGAAACTAACCCGGATAAAGATATACCACACTACGTAAAGCTCTATTTGTCTGGCAAGATAAAACTGGGAAGCTTAATCAGCCATCAATACAGCTTAGAGGCAATAAATGATGCCCTGGCCGCGTTCGAGGCTGGGGAAACTACCAGGGTTCTAATTGAGATAGGCGACAGTGATAATGCTTGATTTGTTTACTATAGTCTGGGGAGAAATGGCAGATTCTTATCTGGAGTTCACCTTGCCTTCTATGCTGCAAGAGGGAAATATCCCGGCTGCCAGAGAATCAATTGGTAGCTATACGTTCTACGCCAGCGACGAAGCGAAAAGCGTAATCACTGCCGATAGGTTATACCCGCAGCTAGAAAAGCTAGTGCCTATCCTTTGGCAACCACTACAAAAGGGCGAGTGGGAGCTTAACAGCAATATCCTCTCCCAGATGAAAGCCAGTGCTTCAATGAAAAACTATATACTACCTTTGCCGCCTGATGTAACACTGGGCAACAAGTCCCTGTTAAATCTTACCGGCCTTATTAACCAAAATTTCAATCCAATCCTATATAGCATCCCCCGAATCACGGAAGAGGGCTGTGAGGCCTTAAAGTCATTATTGAAGGCGCAGGAGGTGGTCAGCAATAGAGAGATGGTCTCCCTCGCCATGAAATATTTTTGGAAGAGAGCTTACCCCATAGTCGATAGGGGTGACCACTGGGAAGTGTCCTGTCCACTGCCAGCCCCTTGTTTTTTGCCAGATGCCGAATTAATCGACTACTTCTCACAAGACACAACATTAACAGGTTACAATATCGACCATTGCCTTCCTTACACAATGGTGGAAAGAGGCTACCCCTGGCATTTGATCAACCACAGCGACATATTCTTTGGAGTAGAGAGGAAAACTCAGATACTCACAAAAAAAGTCAGCGAGCTTGGCATTTGGCGTCCGGAGCGAGAGGAAGACATTATCAAAACAAGACAAGCCGAGGAATTTTTCGTGAGACAAAGCGTACAAACTTGGCAGGGGTTCGAGCGTAGTAAGCCACAGGATTTTATAA
>DATKWL010000117.1:0-3129 GCA_035529555.1 Dehalococcoidia bacterium
CCCAGATAGTTGCCGATGTGCTGCTTGCCCGTCGGCCTGGCGCCAGAGAAGACGCGACCCTTTTTCAACGGATTCCTCCTAAAAACATCTGTTAGAGTGTACCACAGATTGAGAGTGAGGACAAGAATTTGTAGTGGGGGCGACCCGTCGGGTCGCCCCCTACAGATATTATTTGGCTGTCGTGGTAATGACAGGGGAAAGGTTTGAGCCCCTACCCTCGATAAAGCTGCAAGGCTTTGAAGATGGCGTGGGCACCGAAATCTAATGATTCTACGGGGATGCGTTCGTTGGCGGCGTGCGCCAGTTGTAAAAGGTTAAGCCCTTCCGATGCGTTCATCGGGGTGAAGCCGTAGGTCTGTATGCCTAGCTTAGAAAAGTGGCGTCCATCGGTAACTCCGGGAAGCAGTGTGGGGAATGGGTGGGCACCTGGGTCTGCCTCGCGGAGAATGCCTGCCAGCATTTCGAACAGGCCCATGTCAGGCTCGGCAGGGCCCGGGTCGTGCCGGACAAGCTCAAGCTCTACATCTTCACCAACGATGCGACGCAGCTCAGCCATCATGTCGTCGGGCCTGGATCCGGGGAGCAGCCTGCCATCAAGTTCCAGGACGATTTCGCTGGGGATGACATTGACTTTCTCGCCGCCTCGGACAATGGTTGCATTGACCGTATTGTGTAACATTGGTTCCAGACCTTTAGCTGTAGTACCCAGCAGCTTCAGAAGCGTGTCTGTCAGCGTGGGATTGAGGAGCTGGCGCAGAATCAGACTAGTGGGAAATAAAAAGGCGGAAGCCATGCTCTCAATCATCTGGCGTGCTACGGGTGTGATATGCACCGGCAGGCGCCGTTGCTCCAGATGTTGAATCAGACGGGCTAGCCTAGCCATAGCGCCGCCGCGCATGGGGAACGACCCGTGACCACCGGGGCCGCGCACAGTGGCTTTCATCCAGCAAATCTGCTTCTCTGCGACCATGATGGGGTAGAGTTTTTTACCCCTCAGGTGAATCCTGGCACCGCCGAACTCCCCGATAGCGTAGCGAATGCCCTTGAATAGTTGAGAGTGATTCTCCACAAGAAATTTAGCACCATAATCGCCACCCGCTTCCTCATCGCTCAAAATGGCGAGCACTATGTCGCCCGCCGGAGATAGACCCTCTGCCTTTGCCCTGAGGAAAGCGGAGAGCATCATGGCGATGGCGCCTTTCATATCCAGAGCGCCCCTGCCCCAGACACAACCATCCACTAACTTAGCCTCAAAAGGAGGGTGTGTCCAGACCTGTCCAGCGGTTGTGACCACATCTACATGTCCGTAGAGCATAAAAGGCGGCGCGTTGCCCTGCCCTTTAAGGCGCGTAATCAGGTTGGTTCTGTTTGGTGTCCTGGCCAGGATAGTTGTTTCAAAGCCCGCGTTTGTGAGCAGACTATTTATGTAAACAAGGCATTCCGCTTCATTCCCCGGCGGATTGGTGGTGTCAAAGCGGATAAGGTTTTGCAGTATTTCGGTGGGACGCTGGTAGATATTCTGATTACCGACAAGGGCGGACATGATGCACTCCTCTTAACATCGTCGAGGACAGCTTATACTACCTGAGTGGTTGTATGTCAAGGAAGGTGAATAAATCCGTGCAGGGGCACAGCGCGCTGTGCCCTGTGTACTTTTAGCTGGGGCGGGCTTCAAACCCGCCCCTATGAAGCTCAACCCTCATATTGGAAAACGTCTTCAACATTCATGCCGAAGACTCGGGCAATTTGGAAGGCGAGGGTAAGTGACGGCACATATTTTCCAGCCTCAATAGCGATGATAGTCTGCCGCGTGCAACCAGCTTTATTCGCCAGTTCCTCTTGCGTCATCTCACTATGGTCGAAACGTAGTCTCCTGATGCGATTGCTTATTTCAGCCTTCGGCATGTCAACTCATCCTCCGGTAGCCTATCAGGATGCCGATGGCCTGGCCAATAATACTAACAATCAGCCCGGAAATGGCGATAAGGTAAGCAAAAATAATAGGAACGGACTTTTCACCCCAGTAGGCTTCAGTTAAGGCTATGGCCCAGATAAACAGCGATAGCAGAACTGCCCACAATTGCACCATCGTTGCCCTTTTAATTATTTTCTCATCCCTTTCATCTACAAGTACTTCCGAACGGCCAGGTTTGCGACGCTTGATACGCAAGGTCACACCGTAAACCAGTAGCCCTCCTACGCACAGCACATACGTAATCCCTCTCAGTACCAGGTCATCGTCGAAGGAAGTGACCCCTCTGGCAATGAACACTGCCAGAATTGCGAGCGACATTCCCACCCCAACCCCGAGCCCCAACCAGGCACGTTTTTGTAATGGCGTCATGATTATCCTCCTTTTACTCCAATCAATTTAGATATCATGTAATCTTTACATGACATATTGTATCATATAATAGACATGATGTCAAGTATACATTACATAGTTGCTACGATTTTTCCATTTATACATTGATTGTTGCGAGCGTTTCTTCAGCTCCCTTTATTCCCCAATCTTGGGGGAACTAGAAACCAGGGGATACCCCACTCCCCCAACAGAGGGGCAAAGCCCCTCTGTACACCCCATTTATTAAATAGCGTCCTGGTAGAGGATTTTGCGCTATTCGCCTAAAAAAGATATAATTTACGCGTTTACACTCAGGAGGAAAGAAGTGATTAGAGGTTTCAACGGAAAGACGCCGAAGATAGCCGATTCCTGTTTTATCAGCGAAGGTGCCTATATTATCGGAGATGTGGAAATCGGGGCTTATTCCAATGTCTGGCCCGGCGCGGTGATAAGGGCTGATTTCGCTAAAATAAAGATTGGCAGATATGTGGACGTCGAAGATAACTGCACCTTGCACGCCGGTGCCAATATGGAGATAGGCAGCAACGTAATCTTGGGACATGGCGCTGTAGTGCATAGCACTAGGATAGGGAACAATGTGTTAATCGGTATGAATGCCACCACTCTGCATAACTCGGAAATCGGAGATAACTGCTTCATCGCTGCGGGCTCGGTGGTTATCGAGGGCATGATAATACCCAATGGCTCGTTCGTTGCCGGCGTCCCGGCGAAAATCAAGGGCCCGGTCAGTGAGCAGCAGAGAGGCTGGACGGACAGTCATTATG
>DATKWL010000118.1:0-2007 GCA_035529555.1 Dehalococcoidia bacterium
TTCTCATCAGGGTAGCCCAGTGCGATTACAGACAGAAGCCTGTGCCCTTCAGGCATCCCGAGCAAAGCCCTTGCCTTGTCCTCGAGAGGAATTCCGTAGGAGCCAATCCAGCAAGCGCCCAGGCCCAACCCGTGGGCAGCAAGTAATATATTCTCTGAAGCAATGGCACCGTCTTCTACAGGACGACTCGATTCTTTAGGGTCAACTATCACCGCAATACCCAACGGTGCGTCAGCAAGGAACCAGCCATAGGGCAACAATTCAGAAAGTTTCTTTCTGACATCGCTGCTCTTCAAAACGATGAATTTCCAGGGCTGCCTGTTTTTCGAGGATGGCGCCCATCTGCCAGCCTCCAGCACCTTCTCCACCAATTCCTCCGGCACTGGGGCTTTCCTGAATTTCCGTATGCTTCTCCGGGTCTTTATCGCCTCTAGTACATCCACCCGCTTACCTCCTTATGGTGATCGTCTCTCCATCCTTCACCATCTTGAGCAATTTAGGGTCGCCTTCAATTTTACCGATTATGTTCACCGCACTGGCCGGTCTGATTTCGTCGCCTTTGCTGATAGGGGTCTTGCCGAAGAACAGGCACATCGCTTTGCCCGGAGGCCAGTAGCCGATGTCGCCAAGGCTTACTAACTCCTTTGCATTCTCCAGTTCCGCCTGCACGGGAATAGCAAAGTATATCTCGTCGCCCCAGGTATTGGCTGAGGCTGTTATGGGCAAAGCATCCCAGACCTTTTTGGCGGTGTTCGTCTCGTTGAGATACGCTTTAACTTCAATCTGGCCTGCGCTTATTTTTATCTCCCTTTTCATTTCTCTCCCGTCTCTTTATCTATCCATTCCAGATAGTCTGGATTCCCTTCAATGATGGGTAAAGCGATTATCTCGGGCACTTCATAGCTGTGCAGCCATTTGACCAGAGTTACGACATCCTGAAACAGTTTTGTCCTGGTTTTCACTATCAACAGGCTTTCCTCAGCTTCTTCGAGTTTATCCTTCCAGGTGAATATCGAGTTCACTTTGGGCACTATATTTACGCACGCTGCCTTTTTCTGGCTGACCAAAGCCTCGGATATTTTATGCGCTTCCTCGTAGCTCGAGGCTGTGATAAAGATGACTATGTATTTGGTAGTCGATTTCCCCATGTTCGTGTTCCTTTCCCGAGAAGGTTAGAGCAAATGCGCTAATCTACCCCTGTTCGACTACAAAGTTTCTCAGTGTACCTATATTCTCTATCTTAACCTCAACCACATCGCCCGGCTTCATTTTACCGATGCCAGCAGGAGTTCCGGTGGCGATGACATCGCAGGGGAGCAGGGTCATCACGCCTGAGATAAAGCTTACCAGCTCTGCCACTCCGTAGATAAGCTCACTGGTGCGGGCAGACTGGCACAACTCACCATTTAAATAGGTCTCCAGCCTGAGGTTATCGGGATTGACCTCAGTTTCAATCCAGGGGCCCATAGGGGCGAATGTGTCGTAACCCTTAGCCCGGGTCCATTGAACATCGTCCCTCTGGTTGACCCGTTCCGAGACATCGTTTAAGCAGGTATATCCGAGTATATAGTCCCTGGCAACCTCCTTTGGCACATCTTTAGCTTTTTTACCGATAACAACGCCTAGCTCTCCCTCATAGTCCACACGCTTCCAGTTGCGTGGCAGTACGATTTTATCGTCAGGTCCTATGACAGTGGTAGACGGTTTCAAAAAAATGAGCGGCATAGGAGGTATGGGCAAGTTAGCCTCCTCAGCGTGTGTGCGATAATTCAGACCTATAGCTACTATCTTGGAAGGATAACACGGGGCAAGTAATCTTATTTCGTCAAGTTTGTATGTACTGCCATCGAGCTTGAAAGAGGTACGAGAACCTTCAAATTGCACGAACGGGCTGCCCCGAAGGCAGTGTACTATGTTATCCTTCAGAACCCCATATCTAATCTTGCCCCGAGCAGCAAAACGGACTATTCTCAAAATTACCTCCCTCTCTGTGGATTATTATAAACA
>DATKWL010000119.1:0-2699 GCA_035529555.1 Dehalococcoidia bacterium
CCTAACTTGCTACTTAACACTTCGTTCAATATATATGACGACGAAACGCTGCTCTTAGTTCCTGAGGTCTGGCGGCAGGAGATTGGGTATGGCATCCTTAATCGGGTAGGTCTCGGAGCATTTGGTGCATTTCAGCGTCCCTGTGATTACCTCTTTGTCGTCCTCTTCGGTAACCTCTAGTTTGAGGTCGCTCTTGCAAACAGGGCAGGCCAGTATTTCCATCAGATCTTTCTTCATATTGCCTCTCCAGCGGACAGTCAGTAGAAATGATTGTAGTTTAAGCAGAATTTTAAGTCAAGTCGAACAGGCTGAGTCAGGGTGTAGCTGCCGCCAATTCCAGCGATTTGTTGGGGGCGAATCCCCAGTCCCGTAGGGGCCAGATGACGACCCAGGCCTTGCCTATTATCTTGTCGCGCGGCACCGGCCCGCCCTCCCGCGAGTCGTAGCTGACGCTGCGGTTGTCTCCCATGACGAAATATTCTCCTTCGGGCACTGTCCACACCCCGCTGGTGCCGCTATGATGAGCAGGCAGATAGGGCTCCTCAAGTTGCTCGCCATTAACATACACAGTGCCGTCGGGTTTTACCTCAACCGTATCGCCAGGGAGGCCAATCACCCTCTTCACGCGGTCGTACTGGGGCTGGTCTGGAGCTTGAAAGATGATTACATCCCCTCTACCAGGGCTGCGGCCGAACCAGTAGGCTGTCTTATTGACAATCACATACTGACCATTGTGCAGGTTAGGTTCCATACTGGTGCCGTCGATTCTGAAGTTCTGTATCATGAAATGGACGGTAAAGAAGATGACCAGGGCAAGGAGGATAACCTGCAAAACTTCGCGAATAAGAGATTTCATCTTTATTGGACAAGGGGCTTAAGCCCCTTGTCTTGCCTTCATTCTCCCTGTGTTAGATTGCGCTAGCCAGACATGTTAAAATGGACAAGGCTCCACCTGTAATAGATTAAGTATAAATAGAATGCACGTACTGAGTCAAGCGTATTAAATTATACTTTTCTCCCGATTCTATTAACTAGTATATAGACTGAATTAGTGAGGTAGAAGTTCCTTTTCATAGACAGATGGATGAGCAGGAATTAATCTCGCAAAGCAAGAAGGGTAATGTTGAGGCGTTCAATCTTTTGGTTGAGCAATATCAGCGCATGGCTTACAACCTGGCTTTGCGTATGCTTGGCGACGCTGAGGCAGCGGCGGATGCCAGCCAGGACGCTTTCCTCTCTGCCTATAAAGCCATCGGCAAGTTCAGAGGCGGCAGCTTTAAGTCGTGGATACTGCGTATTACAGCCAACTCCTGTCATGACAAGCAAAGAGTAGCATGGCGCACTCGAACGGTATCTCTGGATAATATGCTGCTGGGCCCGGATGACCTGCCCGATAATTCCGATGATATTGAATCCCCCGAGGATTATGCCCTGCGCCGGGAACTGGGAAAACTCATCAACGAAGGGCTAACGCATCTTCCTGCTGACCAGCGTCTGGTGGTTATACTTTCCGATATTCAAGGCTTGAGCTACGAGGAGGTAGCTAAGGTTGCGGGCTGCTCCCTGGGTACTGTGAAGTCACGGTTGAACCGGGGCAGGACTCGCATGAGAGACTTTTTGATGCAAAATGAGGAACTTTTACCCCGCAAATTCCGTCTTAAATAAGTAGAAAGGTGATACAAATATGTTCCGTTCTAAGAGAGGCATCCCTTGCCAGAAAATACAGGGAATGCTTTCTGAATACATAGATAGCAAGCTAAACAAAGCCGATAAAGGCATTGTTGAAGCTCACCTTGAGGTATGTGATACGTGCTCGAGGGAGCTGGAATCGCTGCGGATAACGGTGCAGTTGCTTCACAGTGTCCCCGAGGTATCGGTACCGAGGCCATTCACAGTTGCCGTGCCCAGACGTGAGAGCGTTTTTGTCCCTTCGGGACTCGGTTTACCTCGTCCCGTGACCGCTCCCGCCACAATTGCCCTCAGACCTACAAGCCTGCGCTGGCTGCGTCCGGCGACTGCTGTTGCCGCAATAGTCCTCATGCTCTTACTTGCGGGCGATTTCCTCCATGTTTTTGAAAACAATGCCGGGGTTGATAGCGGAGGTGAAGCGACCTCAACCTACAGTCAATCGGTAACCCCGACTGTTGCTGCCGAGCAGCAGATAATGGTTAGAGTACCTGGTATTATGGGGCAGATTTCTCTTGCCACTGCAAAATCTGTAGGTTACACGACGTTCGATATAGATCCCTCTACTCCTGTTTCTCAGTCTCCATCTCAACCAATATTGAGTGTTACGGGGAATGAAAAGTCGTCGCAAGACGGGGTTATGGCTCAGGGTGAGGTTGGGGTGGGTTGGCCTCTACGCCAGATTGAGATAGCGCTGGGCGCGGTAGTTTTCATATTGCTTATGTTCATAATTCTGTTGAGGTGGAGGCGTGGCAGGGAGGTGGCATAGTAGGATGAGAAGGTGGCTGGCGCTGGTTTTGGGGTTGATGGTATTAGCTTCAGTCTTCGTAGCATCGGCTTGTAACTCGAGTGAAGCAGGTGGAAACGGAGGCACGGGGATAACACAGGAGGAAAGTCAGCTAATAGCAAGGGATTTCGTAGTTAAGGAACCTACCTTTGTATTCGATGGCATGATAGATACTCTTAAACTTGTGGAAACTATTACTCTGCGGTGTCCCTATTGCTGGGAGTTT
>DATKWL010000120.1:0-4000 GCA_035529555.1 Dehalococcoidia bacterium
GTGATTAAATTCAACAGGATGTCTGAGGTATGGTGTACACTAAACCATAAACGAGAAAAGGAGGGAGAAAATGTCTAAAATTAGATTGGTATTAGGAGCTTTCGTGATTATTACTCTGGCGGCAACATCGCTATTTCCTGCCAGCGCTGAGGCTGAGAAGAAATTATATGTCGGCGGCACTCAGTCGCTGACCGGGCCCTTTGCTGAGGATTCAGCGGCAGTGCTGGCTGCCATTGAGGACTATGTCAAATATGTAAATGAGACAAAAAATTTGGCTCCGTGGAGAGATGAGAAATTTCCCGCCGATATAACACTGGAGGTGATGTGGCGGGATGATGAGCTCAAGCCAGCCAAGGCGCTGTCAATCTATGAGGAGCTCAAGGCCAAGGGAATGCTGGTGGGCAGGATATCGGGGTCACCCATAGCGCTGGCACTCAAAGACAGACTATGGGAGGACCGTATGGGCGCCACGAGCATGGCCACCGGATCCTACCTCCTGACGCCGCCTCAAAGCATCTTCACCTATTACCCTATTTATACCGATTCCTGTGCCGCCGTCGCCGACTGGTTTAAAGCGAACTGGAAGGAAAACAGGAAACCACGGGTTGCCTACCTGACCGCCGATAACGCCATGGGCAGGTCGATTGAGATACCTGAGATGAAGGCCTATCTCAAGAAGACCGGCTATGAGTTTGTGGGCGCCCAGTATGTGCCTCTGGTGCCTACCTCGCCGCCAACCACCCAGCTTACATGGCTCAAGCGAAAGGGTGTTGACCTTGCCCTTGGTGTGATGATCAACCCCGGCTCACAGCCGACGGTAAAGGAGATGGTCAGGCTGGGTATGGGGCCCTATCAGCCCTACAAGATGACCTTTGGTGTCCCCGCACCAGGTCACGCTGCCGTGTTCGTCGAGGCCATGGGTGAGCTGGGTGACGGGTATGTCTGCGCTGGTAGCTTCCGCCCCATGGACGAGCTCGCCATCCCTGGGATAAAGTTCTGCAGCGACCTGCAGGATAAGTATCGCACCGGCAAGCGGATTACCCACATCATGTATGAGGCAGGGGTCCTTGAGGCCATGGTCCAGGTTGAGGCGTTACGGCTGGCCATGCAAAAGGTGCCTTTTGAAAAGCTCACGCCGCGTGACGTGCTGGAGCAAGGCTTCTTCAAGATAAAAAACCTTGGCACCGCTGACATAAGCAGTACACCGCTGACCTATGGTCCGAGCGATATCGAGGGTGTTGATAAGATACGTATCGACCAGGTGCAGAAGGGCAAGGTGGTAGAAGTGGGTCTCACCCCATTGCGCCACATTTTTACAAAAAAATAGGCACAACCAATTACTATTATTCCGGGGGCGCTATCCATAGCGCCCCCGGAAACTCCCATCGAAACCAAAGAACAAGATGGACAGGACTGGTTTTACCCATACACTGCTCCCAGCTATGTAACCGTCTACGTATATCTGTCGGATAAGTCCGCATTTACCGTTTCCTATTTTCTGCTATTGCGGAAGCAGATCGGGAATATATCAATGGCCGCACGGTTTAAATTCTATAGGTGTAGGAGGTTAAAATGACTCTCACTAAAAAAGATTTAGCTATTTTAGACAAATTTGACTTCGACGTACAACCCGTAGGCGTTAAATTCTCGTCCAAAAAACCAGATATGGTCGAGCGGCTCAACGAAAATATGGCTTTCTGCGAGATGCTCAAGAGGGCACAGGAAGGGAGTGCCTTTTTTGCTGATGCAGAAAATCATACCTGTGGGGCAGGATTGTATGTATTGGGGCAGGCAGATGCCCCGGAGCCTTATGTAAGTGGAGAATTTGGAGCCGGGCTAAAAATCTTTGAAGAGGCGCGTTCCGCAAGCAGGCTGTACTTATATATCCCAAAGATAGGCAGAGGTATAGTTCACTATGTTGCCTTTTCCCCGCTAGATACGCTTCCATTCGAGCCGGACCTGTTGATCCTCCTCGCCAACGCCAACCAGACGGAAGTTTTACTCCGGGCAATGAGCTACAAAACGGGGCAAATGTGGCAGAGCAAGTTCTCAGCCGCGATAGGATGCGCATGGACTTACATTTATCCATATCTAACCGGGGAACTAAATTATACCATTACTGGCCTTGGCCACGGTATGAAGCGTAGAAAGCTATTTCCGGAAGGTCAGCAAATCATATCTATCCCCTTTGACCTGCTGTCTTCCCTGCTACAGACATTGCAGGATATGCCATGGGTCCCTCCTGCGTATAAACCGGATGGGGCGGAATTTGTCAGACGACTACTTATTGAGTTGGGCATTACCCCGCCCCTGTAATTTGTTTTCATTGGCTAGACAGATAGCTGATGGAGAATAAAGGGGTCACCCATTTAATAAGGGCAAGTCAAGAGAAAAAACACCTCTCCTTTGCAATAAAGGGGTCACAGTTAAATAGGCTGCGCCCCAGGGGAATATGCTCCGCATTCCACGGGGTAAACATTTTATAGGATAAATCTTTTTTTGACAATTGTTAACCAGTAAATCGTTTCGGGAAATATGAAATGAAGGGCTTTACCCCGCCCGCAGAAAGCCACGGCTTTAGTCCCGACCTTTTGTGGTCGGGATGTCGTGTCACTAAGTCCCGACGTTCGCGAAGCGAATCGGCGAAACTAAGTGGTGCCACGGGCTTGTCCGCCAGAAGTAAGGCGGACTTGCCCGTGGGCCTCCACAGGCGTCACGGATAATGATTGGTTTGCATTTCTCTTCACAGCAGCCACTTTTACCTAAAACACCCCGCCAATCCGCCACAAAGACGGCGTATAAAAATAACGGCGGACAAGTCCTCCAGAAGGACGGCGGGTAAACCCTCCAGACGAACGGCGGGCAAGCCTTGAGCCAAAAAAATCGGTAAATCTGATCTGAGGTCAGGGTTTGAATATTAGAATTTTCTTCCTGTCTAAGATAAGCATGCCCACATTACAGAAAAACCTCATTCCCCTCCCCTATTGTTCATGAATTATTGAAGCACCAGTCAAGATATCACCATCGTGTGCTTACCGCTTACAAAATTTCGGGATACCCCTCTTCATCAGGCAAGAAAAAAGCAGTTGATGTTTTGATGAGCATACGTATACTGTAATTTATCCAGATTTGAGTATATGGCAAGAAACCTTGAAAGTGAGGATGCTGCCAGGTACCACAACATCTTAAGCTATGGACACTAACCGGTTTAATGAGTTATCTACTATTCTTGACACACAAGCGCCTTACTCCTATACTATCCTCACCCAAAAGCAAATCTTTATTAATTTAATTCATGAATAGGCTGTTTCTGATCGAAAAAAGGAGATATTGGAATGGAGGCCATTAAAGGCTTCAAGAACCCAGCAGAGTGGCTGGAAACCACCATTAAAGATTTCGTTAATAAATCCCCGGAGAACACGCTCCAAAATAGAGAAAATGAAAAGGCATGGGCAGATCCATTAGTGGGATTTTCAAGAGGTGATGACCCTCTCTATCAAGAATACAAGGAAAAGATAGGGACCTTTTACTGGACACCATCGGAGATATTCAACAAAACATTTCCTGAGTTAAAGGTTGATCCAGATCAACTAACAGTCATAAGCTGGATTTTACCCCAAGTCGAGTCAACAAAGTCCGATAACCGGAAGCAGAGCGTCTATCCCTCGGAAAGCTGGGCCAGAGCGCGCATCTATGGTGAAGAGGTCAACGTAAAGCTTCGCCAGCATGTGGCGGCAACTTTACAAGGGTTGGGATTCAAGGCCGTGGCCCCCATGCTTTCTCCTCTCTGGAAGCGGGAAAAATCTGAGCGGTACGGGTTTGCCTCCAACTGGTCCGAACGACATGCAGCCCATGCCTCAGGGCTGGGAACCTTTGGTCTCTGTGATGGTCTGATTACTCCAAAGGGCAAGGCCATGCGTTGCGGATCAGTTGTTGCGCACATCAAAATTTCCCCCACAAACAGGCCATATCAAGATCATCTAGCTTACTGCCTCTTTTT
>DATKWL010000121.1:0-3457 GCA_035529555.1 Dehalococcoidia bacterium
ACCCCTGGATTAAGATAACCACCCTCGCTGCCTCGGAGAGGTCGGCGGGGCGGACTTATAAAGAGGCGCTCACCGATGCTAAAACAGGCGCACTCAGATGGTACTGCGAGGAGCCTCCGGTACCCGATGTCATGAACCTCCCGGTGCAGAATGCCAGCGAGATGGATGTCTCGAAGGTCGATATTGTATTTACAGCCATAGAGTCCGACCAGGCGCAGATACTGGAGCCGAAGTTCGCTGCTACCAAGCCTGTGATAAGCACGGCATCGGCGTTTCGCTATGAGAAGGATGTGCCGATACTGATTCCGGGCATAAACTCTGAGCACGCTGCGCTCTTGAAGAAGCAGGGCAAGGAGCGCGGCTGGAAGGGTTTTATCACCCCTATACCCAACTGCACCACCACAGGCCTGGCGATAACGCTCAAGCCTATTTATGACAACTTCGGTATCAGAATGGTGCTGATGACCTCGATGCAGGCATTGTCAGGTGCAGGACGTAGCCCAGGGGTTATCGGACTGGACATCCTGGACAATGTGATTCCCCACATTGTCAATGAAGAGGAGAAGGTACAGCGCGAGACACAGAAGATACTGGGTGCCTTTGCCAAAGGTGCCATCAAGCCTGCCCAGTTTGCGGTTAGCTGCACCTGCACACGCGTTAATGTCAGGGAAGGTCATACCGAGTCGGTTTTCGTATCTACGGAGAAGAAGTGCGAGCCGGAGGATGTTGCCCGCGCGATGCAAGATTACAAGGGCTTCAAGGGCATGGCATTGCCATCGGCGCCTAGGCGGATGATTGTGGTGCGCACTGACCCATTCCGACCTCAGCCGCGATTAGACCGCGATACTGACAACGGCATGGCTACAGTGGTGGGCAGAATCAGAAAGGACACCGCGCTGCAGAACGGCGTGAAGTACCTTCTGGTTTCGCACAACACTAAGATGGGCGCTGCCAGGGGTGCGGTGCTGGTGGCTGAACTGCTGATTAAGAAGGGGTACATAGCTTAGGATTAGCGACGGTTTAGAAATAGAAGTAGGGGCACAGCACGCTGTGCCCCTACATTATTGCCGGGGAACTTTTACTTAGCCTTCTTTTTCGAAGGCGTCAATAAAAATCTGTGGTACCTGAGAGCGCCTGTTGATGAACTGCTGACAGGCCTCGATAAACTTGGCAAAAACCTCGAAATCAGCGAAGGCAGCCATACCTTCAGCCTGTCCCTGCAAAATCACATGGATGTGATTGCTTCCACATTGATAAATATCCACTTGTAGGTCCATTCTCGGTTCCATTTTTGGCTTTCCTTCGCTCTCCTGCTCGCAATTTAACCTTAGCACATGTACCTTCTCTTCACCATAGCCCTAATGGTCATTTCGGGATGGTAGTTTTGGCATAAGTTCTGGAGGAAAAACAGTACTTTTGGTAAGTAAGGTTGGGTATTAGTAGGTGGAATTAAGCCGATTTGAAAACCGTCTATCTCAGGCACTTCCAGTAGTCTTTGAGATATCTTTTGACTTCCTCTATGACTTTCCTGGTCTCCGCTACCGAGCTGTCGTTTGTGAACCTCTGGGATGGTGCTTCAGGTTCCTCTACGGTGATGTCTATGCCTGCCAGACCTGAGATTAGTGCCAGCCAGGCATAGGGTAAAACATTTCTGTTGTAGCCGGAGGTAATTAAATCTATAGACTTGCCCTGACAAACCTCGGCTATCTCCTTTGTCTTCTGGCCTATCATTCTAAAGCCTTCTACTGACAGCCCCAGGCTGGTTAATCCATCGTTGAAATGAGGGTCTGAGCCGCCATTTCTAACAATGATTTGAGGCTTGAATTCCTCAGCTAGGGGCTGGACTACTTCCTCGAATGCCAGCTTGTAGAGGTCGTCGCCGGCATATACGGGCATGGGGATATTGACTGTGAAGCCCTCGCCCTCGCCGGAGCCGATTTCGGAAGCGAAACCTGTTCCGGGGTAAAGAGTCCTCGGGTCCTGGTGCAAATCGATTAATAGTACTCTGGGGTCGTTATAGAAATAATCCGTGGTTCCGTTTCCGGCATGGGCGTCTGTGTCCAGAATTAGAACCCTCTGAAGTTTGTGACTTTCCAGTAGATACTTACCACAGAAGGCAACATCGTTATAGAGACAAAAGCCTTCACCGTAGTCGGGCTTGGCATGGTGTAGCCCGCCGCCTATTGAGACCGCCTTTTTGAATTCGCCTCCCAGAACAAGGTCGCAGGCTTTCTTGGCCTGCCCCACAATCAGCCTGGCTGCCTCCTCCAGCTTGCCGGGTTTGCCTAATGGAACATTATCGCCGCTGTGAAATCGATAGAACATCCTGGGGAAGTCCAAACCCAGGTAAGCGGCTCTGTAGAACTCTTTGGTGGCATGTATATATTCCTGCTGACAGATGAGGAGCAGGTCGTCGTCGTTTGCCCATTCAGCCTCAATGATGCGGTAATTGTCGTTCTCGGGGAGGTGTTGCCTCAGGAATTTGTAGAACTGGGCGAAGCGTTCTCCACGAAAAGAGTGTCCCTGCCCGAAGTCATACTCCTTTATTTCATCGCGGTACAGGATTGCGATGGGCATTCTTTCCTCTTTTTGCCTGGAGGTCTCTGTTAGGGCATGGAAACCGTGCCCTAACAATTTTGCATTTTGAACTTTGTAGTTTTCATTCCCTCAAAGCCAAACCCTGTTGACAAGTATATCAGGTCATGACAGAATGGCAAACAATTGTAGTCTCATTTCATACAATGGAAATAGAGAGGAGCATGCGATGGAATCCTGGCAACTGACTTCCTATCCCGAACTGGATATGGTTATCCGTCTGGTGATAGCTGCTTTCATCGGTGGCGTCATAGGCTATGAGAGGGCAAAGGCTGGAAAGGCTGCTGGACTGCGCACCCATCTCCTTGTCTGTCTGGGGGCAGCTCTGTTCACAATTATTTCCGTCTATGGTTTCGGTGAAAACGGTGACCCTTCGAGGGTAGCTGCGGGTGTAGTGGTGGGCATTGGCTTTCTGGGAGCGGGCACTATCCTGCGCCAGGAGAAGGGGGTTGCGGGTCTCACCACAGCGGCTACTATCTGGGCGGTGGCTGCCATCGGCTTGGCGGTGGGTGCTGGATTGTATGTTGTTGCAGGTGTAGCTGCGGTAATAGTGCCTGTTTCATTGCGTTTTCTCCCTCGACACCATCCTGGTGAGTAATTGACAGATTTATATATGAAGGTGCATTGGATATGAACGAGTGCAAGGTCGAGCAAAACAAGGTCAATTGTAACTGTACCTATGAGCCCTGTTCCAGAAAAGGCATTTGTTGCGAGTGCATTAGCTACCACAAAAGGTCGGGTGAGCTGCCGGCCTGCTACTTCCCCAAGGATGTGGAGAGAACCTGCGATCGTTCGATAGAGAAGTTTATCGAGACCTATAAGGGTAAGCGATTTTAAATTGTAGGTGCACAGCGCGCTGTGC
>DATKWL010000122.1:0-3406 GCA_035529555.1 Dehalococcoidia bacterium
GAAACGAAAAGACAAGAGAAAACGAAAGCCTAAGTCGAAGTCAAGGCGGAGTATTGTCAAATCCAACGATACGGGCAGGCCACGTTTTGAGATAAAGCTCGGCATGATTCCAGCAGGCTATGCAATGAGTGCCTGCAAACCCGGTGAGCAAGTGGAGATTGTTCTCAGAGAATTCCGGTCCTCTGAAGATGGTGATTTGTTCATAAGCAGGCTTGAAGGCTTTCCTATGCAGGTGCTAAATCTGATACGAAAGAAATACAAGACTGTCATATGGGAAAGTGACATTAGTAATATGGTTGCAATTATCAGAAAAGACAAATCTGCAACTGTTTTTATCAACGCCCCTTCGTTGGCCAAAATTCAAGTTAAGAATCCACGCCCAATCAAAGCTGGCACACCAATAGATCGCAATGACATTAGTGATGTACAGGAAATGATTTTTAAGGGAGTTAATATTCCAGTAGATGTTGGAGTATTTGTAATATTTTCAGCAGGCTGGAGAAGAGGACTTTATTATGACCTTGCTCCATTGGCTCCTGACTTGCCCGATAGAAAATACGATATCAACCTTCTGCTTGGAGGGTATTATTCGTATCTCCTCTTCAGAGATCGATTCAAGCTTTCAGAAAGAGACTGGGAAGACTTGTTTAAGAGCCAATGGTTCCCCTTCGCTTCTCTCAGTGATAAAAGCATAAATGATATTATAGCTCATAACAGCTACGGCTGGAATGTAGATGATTTACTTCATCAAATTAAGGCTGAGGTAGTCGAAAGAACTCCTGACATGTTTAAGTTCTGGGTAAATATTGAAGCATTCAAGCCTCATATGAAGTTTTTCCACGAAGCATTTGAGCAATACAAAGAAGATAAGGACATCAGTTGTATATCCGTGCTATATCCTCGTATTGAGGGGGCATTGAGAACCTTTCAATCATTGATGGGCAAACCAAGGCAAGCAAATCAGAAGGATTTAGCTGACACAATAATATCAGATTATGTTAATCCTAAACACAAAGTGTACAGTCCACTATTGCCCTTGAAATTCAACAAATATCTTTCTGAATACTACTTCGCAAATTTTGATCCTACTATTGAGGATAATCCTCTATCAAGAAATACTGTATGTCATGGGGTTGCCAGTGAAGAGATATTTTGTTTGAAAGCATCGACGCTCGGCTTCTTGATTTTGAGCCAGTTAGCCTATTATTTTTCCGGCATAGGGGGAGCTAAGGAGGGAGACAGCAAGTAATGAGTCGTCGCGGCGGGGGGATATTAAAGGCGACCCAACGCCGAGGTGACGGCGAGTTATCCTGACCGTTAAGCGCGGTTCAACGGAATTCAATAGAATACACGAAGTTCCCTGCTGATTAGGGGAAAAAGTAAAAAATTGCGGGAAAACTACCATCCACTTCGCTCACTGCGTTCGCTCAGTGGCTGCCACTGGTCGTTAGTGAGGAGTGAGCTAAAGTAAATTAAAGTGCCTAAAGTGAGCTAAAGTGAACTAAAGTGCCTAAACTGAGTCGTACGGCCAAGCATCGCTCTTTTCTTCAGCGCGCGGGATTGTATCCTCGCCGCATGAATTCCAAGTCGTCGGTGCCGTCGGTGACGGGCCAGCGAATACAATCGGGATAGTCCACATACGTCATTTCCAGGGTGCTCTTCTGCTTCCACTTGTGCTTAACGGCATGGCTGTCGGAGAATGCCAGCACACTGAGCTGCCCGTGCCGCACGACAATCGGGTCCCACCATCGGTCTCCTTGGCGCTCCAGATTCCACGACCCCCAGTTCCAGTTGCCCACGTCGGTTTTTTCTTCGAGGAATACGTACTTGATGCCGGGATTCTTGATCTGCGTGAGCTTTTTGTAGGAAGGGTATCCCCACTGTTGTGTCAGCCAGCTGGCGGCGCCGGTGCCGACATCGCCGTTCATGCCGCCTGGAATGCCATAGCTGCGATGTGTCATTTCGGTTCTGTGTCTCCTGTCGCCCGGGCAGTGATAGAGATCGACATCCAGCACGTACGGGAACAGGGCCCCGCGTTCGCAACCCCTTTTCTTGTCTTGAAGAGTGGCCGCGGCACCCACAACTACGGTGCCGTCCTCTTTCTGCGGCAACTCGACCCAGTCATATCCCCGGCTGGGCGAGGAGGAGTGCCCGTCATGCCCCCCGATCAACGTGTCATCGTTGTCCTGGGCGTACAGGATCCAGGCCAGGACCAGTTGATGTTGATTGGAGAGACACACGCTTCCCGCCGCCTGTTCCCTCACCCTGCTCAAGGCCGGTATCAGGATACCCATCAACAGGGCAATGATCGCGATGACCACCAACAGCTCTATGAGTGTAAAACCGTATCTTCTTTTCATAACGGCAGCCCGATACAAATATTAGTCCGCTAAAGCCTGCCTTCCACTAAATAATAAAACATCCTTAATCAATAATCAATTGAAAAGTCACGAAAGATGGACAGGTTCTTCTGCCTATTCGGAGTCTATTTTACTGGTGGGACTCCGAGGTCCTTACATATCTTTTTTGCGAGAACATCTACAATTTATTTTGTCTGGGGAGAGCTGATCTTTTGTTTAATGACGGATTAGACCACCAGGAATGCTTTGCTCCTTCTCTAACAAATTCACAGCCTTGAGCGCGAAGATGCCGGAGCAGTTTCTTCCTTTTCATATCGCTATCTGCTCTTCACGAAAATCCATTCCCACAGCGGATATAGCATCCCGCCGATTAAACTCCAGAGCCTCTTTCAGCGTTGCTTTTTGAGTTTCCAGTAACTGCTCATGTGTGCGTTCCTGGCAGTTTACACCGGGTACTTCTTCAATCCAACCTAACCACCAGCCATTGTCCTGCTTGGTGACAGCCGTATATACTCTATTCATAACAGCACCATCGATTTTTCATCTATTTCCAAAATACACCCCACCTGTCTGTCGTACATTTTAAAACAACAGGCCGCAGAAGTCAAGAAACTACTCTTATTATTGTTTTAAGAGAACTGCCATCCATCGTATCATACGTTTTAAGAGTTTTTTAATTGCTCGTAGAAGACCATTGTGGGTGAGCCGCCGAAGCTTACGCCCATCCAGGCGGCTTCATCGATCTCGTCCTGGGTGAAGCCTTTTTCTTTTGCTTTTTTCAGGTGCATTTTAAGGCACGGCTCACACCGCAACGCAACCGAAAGAGCAATAGCCATCGCCTGCTTGGTAAAGGCGTCCAGTCCGTGAGGGGCACTGGCCGAGCCGAGGAAATCAGTGAACTTAGACTTAATCCCGGCGATCCCTGAGGGATAAATCTCCGAACCTCCGGCCTTAGCCGGACCGGCAGAGCCAACAGCATCGGCACAACAGGGGACTTCCTCAGTTTCCGACTGCTCCAGAGCAAGTTGTGGTTGCGGTTCAGTCGG
>DATKWL010000123.1:0-7512 GCA_035529555.1 Dehalococcoidia bacterium
ATCCATGGCTATCTGCAGATGTTCCCACTGGAGGCGGTGCAGCTCGCTGTCTTTATCTCTCCAGAGGGGAAAGGGATTGCCTGCATCAATATCCTGCGCTGTTGTGCTCCATGACGATGCTTTAAGTTCAATAACTTCGCCAGCGGGGAAAAGGTCGAGCAGCTTAGTTATGGTCACTGTTTCAACCTGGTCTAAGGTAGCATACATGAGGTCGGTTGCCTTACTAGCCAGGGCTGTCTTCTGTTTTATGCCGTTGTATGTTTCTCTCCTGACCTCAAGCTCTGCATAGACTTGCCCCAGAAACAACTCCTCCCACTGCTGTATGTGATGCCCATAGGTCTCGGCATCCATGGCAGTAACCACATAAACATTTTTCCTGGCCCCTTTGGGTGACCTGAGATGGTTCAGAAAACTCTCGGGCCCTATCTCCTGAAAACTTATCTTATTGCTCAATATGTCGTCTCTGAAAAATACTGGCAGTCTTTTACCTTCGTGTTCTATCTGATGGACTTTGTCCACGGGCCATTCAGCGGGGCAGGCAACGCCGCTCAGTATTATCCAGCGGTGCCCTGAAGTAATAATGGCCGGCAGGATGGCTCTACTGTAGGCCATTTCCGGTGGAAAAAAACCAACGGGTTTAAAAGTATTCTTCCCGAAGTAAAAAGCATTGGCATTAATATTCAACTCAATTTGCCGTTTTACTTCGGCCGGGGGGATAAGCGGTAAAATCGGATGATATTTGCCGCTGCCGGTAAATTCAATTTGTCCCCTCTCCGCTAGCTCTCTGAATCCCTGGATTATGTCGTTATGCCCGAAATCGTTCAGCATTTCGGTGAGAACTCCATTTACGTTGAAGGTAGCCCTGGCATGCGGATGCTGGCGGAAGACCTCGATAAGCGGGCGGTATGATTCCCGGCAAATTTTATTTAAGACCGAAGGCAATTGTGTCGGCGGCTGATAGAAATGGAAAAGCTGAGCCCAGTAAATCACCTTGTCACCTTGCCTCTGAGTTTCCCCTTTAATCCTTAAGTGCGGGCAATTAGCTTCTTATAGAGTTCAAGATATGTCTGGGCAGAGCGGTCCCAGGAGAAATCGGCTGCCATACCATTCTGCATCAGGGTTGCCCACGCTTTACCCTGACGGAAAGTGGCTAAGGCGCGGTCCACAGCGTCCAGAAGCGGCTGAATTTCATAGGGCACAAAGACAAAGCCATTTCCTTTGCCCGTTTTGGGGTCGAACTCCTCAATTGTGTCTTTGAGCCCTCCCGTGGCTCTGACCACGGGTACGGTTCCATACTTGAGGCTATAAATCTGGGTTAGGCCGCTTGGCTCATAGCGCGACGGCAACAGCAGCATATCTGACCCTGCTATGATTTTGTGGGATAGTGCTTCGTCGAAGTCAATTCGCACCCCTGCCCTATCAGGGAATTTCTTGGATACCTTGCTGAAAGATTCCTGATACTGCTTATCCCCTGTCCCCAGCAGTACGAATTGCAAATCTCGAGATAGCAATTGCTCCATAGCTTTTTCAAGAAGGTCGAAACCCTTCTGTGGTGTCAGGCGCGATACCATTCCAATAAGGGGAATGTCCGGGTTCTCCGGGATTTTGAAAATGCGTTGTAGTTCGGCTTTGCAGGACTTTTTCCCGGTAAGTTTCTCCGGGCCGTATTTTTTAACAATGAATCTATCAGTCTCAGGGTTCCACACATCGTAGTCGGCGCCGTTAAGAATACCTGCCAGGTTAGGCGCTCGTTCGCGAAAAATTCCATGCAATCCGAAACCCTGCTCCACGGTTTTGATTTCCTCTGCGTAGGTTGGGCTCACTGTTGTGATAATATCGGAAAAGACCAAGCTCCCCTTGAGGAAGCTGATTCTGCTGTAGAACTCAAGCTGAGCGGGTGTAAATAGACTCCAATCGAGATTTAGAAGATGCCAGTCAAGATGCCAGAAAAGACCCTGAAACCCCAGATTATGAACTGTGAAAGCTGTCTTTGCCGAGGAAAGCTCCGGGTAAAGATGGGGTTGTGCTTTTAGAAATACAACTGAGAGTGCTGACTGCCAGTCATGAGCATGAAGTATCGAAGGTGGGTCGAGTTTCAAGACCTCTAGTACAGCTCGTGAGAAAAGAACAAAACGCTCGGCGTTATCCAGATAATCGCCATCGGGGGTGCTGTACAGGTATTCGCGGTCGAAATATCTATCAGACTTGATGAAATAAACCGGGATGGCGCTACCTACCTTAGACTTGAGCAAGGTAACTTCCTCTCTGCGTGCAGAGACAGGTATTGCTAAGCGAATACCGGTATCCTCCAATTCAAAGCCACCGTGGAGGACGGAACGATATGCAGGCATAATGAGAGTAACTTTAACCCCAAGACGTTCTAAAGCCTGGGGCAGTGAGCCCATAACATCGCCCAGCCCTCCAGTCTTGGCGAACGGTGCAATCTCAGGCGCAGCCATAGCGATGTGTAAAGAGGGCGCTTTGGGCATAGCCTCAATACTGGCCTTCGGTTTGACACGCCGCTTAGGCGCAGGCTTCGCAATAGCTTGTTTGGCTCTGATGGTGGTAATTGGAGGTTTCGGTTTCATTGTCTCATCCCCTTAAATCTACTATACTTTAAAGTATAGTAAAGTATAACATACTATATCAAAGTTCCCATCACGAAGCGTTTGAATCATGGATTCCAATTTGTTAGAATCTTGCAGGAGTAATAAGTCAACAGATGGCGCTGGAGACTTTTGGGAGGTGGTGTAATGCCCAGGGTGTTAACGATAATAATGGCTGGCGGAGCGGGAGATAGACTGCAACCTTTGACCAGAGAGCGAGCCAAACCTGCTGTACCCTTCGGGGGCAAGTTCCGCCTCATAGATTTCACGCTGAGCAATTGCGTTAATTCAAGCCTCCGCCAGATTTTCGTTCTTACACAGTACAGGTCGGAATCTTTGAACAAGCATATACAGGACGGCTGGGGTATATCCAGCTCCGGGTTGGGCGATTTCATCTACAGCGTGCCTGCGCAGCAGAAGATTGGGGCGGATTGGTATCGTGGCACTGCTGACGCCGTACGTCAGAACCTCAATCTGATTAAAGGTAAGGATGTAGACCAGGTTCTGATTCTCTCCGGTGACCACGTCTATAAAATGGACTATCTTCAGATACTTGACTATCACATGGCGAATAAAGCAAGCCTGACCATGGCTGCTGTAAGGGTCAGGAAAGAGGAAGCCCAGAGCAGACTCGGAGTTCTTTCGGTGGACCGAAGCTACAGGTTAATCGGATTCGAGGAAAAACCTGCGAGTCCTAAGACTATTCCAGGGGCGCCCGATTATGTGCTAGCTTCGATGGGTGTTTACATGTTTAACATGGGCACGCTGTTGGAGGTCATGAAAATACCTGAAGACGATTTCGGCAAAGGGATAATTCCCAAAATGATTGATAAGTATCCAGATGTATTTGTTTATGACTACGAACGAAAGAACAAAATACAGGATTATCTTATTGAAGTCAGCGAAGGCAAAAGGAGAAAAGTGCTGGTCGACAGGACCCGCGATTCTTCCTACTGGAGGGATGTGGGTACTATCGAGTCGTATTATGAGGCAAGCATGGACCTTGTGGGTGTGGACCCTCTATTCAATTTATACGGCGAGAAGTGGCCTATCAGGACGTATCAGAGGCCTTTACCTCCGACTAAATGCATCATAGGTGGGAGAACTCCAGAATCTATAATATCCGACGGCTGCATCATCAGCGGCGGAACAGTATGGGGCTCCATTCTATCTCCGGGGATAATTGTGGAGCGGGACGCCGTAGTTGAAAGGTCAATCATATTTGATGATGTAATGATAGAGCCTCATGCCAGGATAAGGCGAGCCATTGTCGATAAGGAAACCATGATCAGAGCCGGCGCCACCATCGGCTACGACCTGGAGGCAGACAAGCGTAAAGGCTGCACTGTCTCGGAGACCGGAATAGTCGTAGTCCCCAAGGGGATGGAAATATCGCCAAATTAGGTTAGGTCTAATATAGCTATAGCCTTCCTCTTTCATCGAATTCTGCAAGAACTGTTCAATCTATCTTGACACGAGAGCAATTTTGTGCTAGCCTGCTTCGCAAGAATCTAGAGAGAAAGGAGAGATGAGATGCAAGGATACTGTATGAAATGCCGCTCCAAGAGAGAAATGAAGAACGCCACCGCCATCAAAATGAAGAATGGCAAGCCGGCGACCAAGGGAGTTTGCTCTGCCTGCGGCACCAAGATGTTCAAAATCGGGAAGGGCTAAGTCAGGAATTCTAGGCTTTTAAATAAGTTCAAGGCAGGCTAAAAAGGCTGAATATCCTTGCGAGGAGGGGTATTCAGCCTTTTTTACTGCGTCGTTCGGATAAGATTAGTTAGGACGGTTCGTTAACTGCCTCTATATTTGTCTCGGTGGTTTCTGGAAATAAAAGCCTGTGTTATCAACTTGAATTAGTTTCACGTCCAAGGCTCTTGATTTGATGAACTCATCGGTTGCTATCTTGCAACCCAGCCAGTCGCCATAGTCATCGAGAACAATATATCCACCAGGCTGGACACAATCGTAGAATTTCTCCAGGCATAGCTTTACGCTCTCGTACCAGTCTGCGTCAATATGCAGTATAGCTATTTGGGGTATTTCCACAGTCGGGAATGTGTCCTGAAACCATCCCTTGACTATGTGGACGCGGGACTCCGGTATGCTCAGTTTCTGAAATATTCGTTTAACTTTTGCCAGGTCACCATGGCACCAGCCTTCATATGCCGGGGCTTCATGGCCGTCTATGTCCGTCGGTTTGGGCAGACCTTCGAAGGAGTCGAATAGCCATACATTCCTTTTGAGTTCGGTTTTTTCACAGAATGAGGCCATGATGGCTGCTGAGCCGCCGTTGTAAACCCCACACTCGACGAAATCTCCCGGCAAGGAGCGTAGGTTCACCTCCTCGCTCAGTTTACACAGGGTTACGAGGCGAGGCACGAACACGGCTGTGTATCCTCTCACTTTGTAAACCATCCGCATCATGCGGAACGAGTCTATAAAGGATTTTGGCTGTGACGGGCGTATATTTCGAAAATAGTGCTCCAGTAAATTGCGGCAATAGAGGCTGTAGTAAGCGATTGAGGCGGTGAGTATTGAAGCCTGGTAACGAGCCTTTTCTCTGGTTCTCTGCAGCATCTGGGACAAGCTACTTTTGCCTGTAGCGGAAACATCCATGTTATTGGCACACTCTCTATAAATCAATATATAAACAGAAATAGTATAAGTGCAGAACCTCTTGTGTGCAACCTGAAGAACAGTGTTTTAAAAACGCCCAAAGCTGCCTGTCTTGCACAGGCCTGAATCATTGGTTATAATATCCCCTCGGCAGCCACGAGGGGGAAGCGCTGACGGGAATGGCAGTGGCAACCTACCTTTTCGAGATGGCCTGCACAAAAAAGAAAAGGAGGAATGCACAATGCGGAACTACTTAAAGTATGCAGTAGTTCTAGTCCTGGTGGCAGCACTGCTTGCCCTTGGTGGCATAAGCTGCTCTGGCGGTGAAGAGGAGGCGACGCCAACACCGGCTGCAACAGCAATACCAACTGCAACACCAAAAGCAGCATACAAAGTCGGCGCACTATTCTCAACTAGCGGGGGCGGTTCAAACCTGGGCGACCCTGAAGAAAAGACCGTAAATATGATGGTAGAGCAGATTAACGCCGCTGGCGGAATCAACGGACATCAATTGGAAATCGTTTTCTACAATACGGAGACCAGCACGGAAAGGTGTGCTACTCTGGCGACCCGGCTTATCGAGCAGGATAATGTATTAGCTATTATCGGGCCGACTACCAGTGGAGAAAGCCTTGCTATCATTGACACAGTGACCACGGCAAAGATCCCACTGGTCTCTGCTGCAGCTAACATAGGGATTGTGACACCGGTATCAGAGAGATACTGGGTGTTCAAGACCCCCCAGGCCGATAAAGAGGTGGCAGCAGAACTCCTCAGATACATGCAAGCGCAGGGCATCACAAAAATATCCATAATAACTAATACTTCCTCGTTCGGTGCTGGAGGTAAAACCGTTCTCAAAAGCGATGCCGGCAGCTATGGAATCACGATTGTGGACGATCAGACATACTCCACTGGCGATACAAGCATGCAGTCTCAGCTTACTCACATCAAGGGTACAGATGCTCAGGCTGTGATTTGCTGGGATACTGACCAAGAGGCTGCTATCGTTGCCCAGGACATGAAAACGTTGCAGATGTCTATCCCTCTTTTCTGCAGTCACGGGATTGCCAACCCGCAATTCATCGAGAATGCCGGCGATGCTGCCAACGGAGTTATTTTCCCGGCAGGCAAGTTACTGATCGCTGATATTGTTCCAGCTACAGACCCCCAGCAGGAAGTCCTGGTAAAATATAAGACAGACTACGAAGCGTACACGGGTAAGACGGCCAGCACCTTTGGCGGACATGCCTATGACGCACTCAGCATGGTGGTTATGGCTCTTGAGAATCTCCCTGAGGGGCTTGATACTGCTGCCGCGAGGCAAGCGATAAGGAATGAGATAGAGCAGATACACGACTTTGCAGGCATTAGCGGTGTTTTCACCATGTCCCCGACTGACCATCTTGGAATGCAGTCGGGCTCTCTGGCTCTGATTGAGATTGTCGATGGGGAGTGGACCTGGCTTCAGCAATAACCAAGTACTCTGACAGGGCCTGAATATAAACTGGGGGGAAAGCGTTCCTTTCCCCCCATTGTCTAGTTTGGGAATCACGAGGTCTGAGGCATGTCAGCGGACCAGTTTGTCCAGTATCTGGTAAACGGTGTTACCCAGGGCAGCATTTACGCTCTAATCGGTCTTGGGTTCACCATAATTTACGCTGTTACCAAGATCATTAACTTCGCCCAGGGCGAGTTTGTGATGCTGGGTGGTTTGCTCTCGTTCACACTGGCTCGTTCCGCAGGACTTCCGCTTGCCCCTTCTCTCATAGTCGCGGTAATCATTGCAGCAGTCGTCGGTGCCTTAATGTACTTGCTGGCTATCCGCACTGCCAAAAGTGCATCGGTGGTGAGCCTGATTATTATCACTATCGGGGCAGCCATCTTTATCCGCGGCGTTGCCGGGGAGCTATGGGGGGTAGACACTGTGCACCCTCCTTATTTCACCGGGAATAATTCGCTATCTTTTCTGGGGGCTTATATCACTCCTCAAGCTCTATGGATAATCGGAACCACTGTGGTGGTGACTGTTATCCTGCATCTTTTTCTCACTTACACTATGGTGGGGAAGGCTTTGAAGGCGTGCGCTATAAACCCGGTAGCTTCCAGCATGGTGGGTGTCAATCCCAAGACAATGGCGCTAATCGCCTTCGTTCTGGCAGCAGCAATTGGTGGCATCGGTGGGGTGGTCATGGCCCCTCTTACCCTTACATCTTACAATGTGGGAGTAATGTTAGGGCTTAAGGGTTTTGTGGCAGCGGCCATCGGGGGCTTTAAGAGTCCG
>DATKWL010000124.1:0-9133 GCA_035529555.1 Dehalococcoidia bacterium
GATTTCTTGTGTGTATCGATGCGTGCTCTCATTTCCTCGTCTAGCGGTTCGCCAGTGGCGACAAAAAGCACCTTCTTGCTTAGCTTCCTCGCAAGCTCCTGAGCGAAGCGGCTTTTGCCGCTTCGAGCGCCGCCAAGGATAAGTGTAATGCTCATACGCCGTAGCTCCAGGTTATCAAGGGAATCAGAATCAAGACCGCCACCTCGACCACCTCGTTGATTGCCCCGTAAGTATCCCCGGTAAGTCCACCGAGTTTTCTGTTCAAATAGCTTCCCATCAGTACGGCAGCAAGAAGGGCAGCGGCTGTTACCGCCAGTCCATCGAGCCCCACCAGGGCTATCGATGCGGCCAGTGTTATCGCAGTGGCTATCGCCAGCCAGGGCAGGGTCTTTCCCTGATGAAACACAGTCCCCAGCCCTTGCTCTCTGGCGTAAGGGTAAGCGAAGATGGCATAGACCATCGTCCATCGTGCTATCGCTGGCATCAGGATAAGGGCTTCCATCCTGTACTCGTCGGGCACAACAGTTAAGGCTACATATTGCAGCAAAATCAGACAGCATCCACCCACCACCCCGAAGCCCCCGACGCGGCTGTCGCGCATAATCTTCAGCCTCTCCTCGGGAGAACGGCCGCCGGCAAGCCCATCGCAGGTATCGATAAATCCATCGAGATGGAGTGCTCTGGTAATTACGGCAAGAGCGATGATTAATAGGATATTGGTCAGGCTTGCAGGGAAAGCCAGAGCGAACAGCCTGTCCAGACCGTATAGAAATCCTCCTATCATAAGTCCCACCAGGGGGAAATAGGCTAGAGAGCGGCGCAACGCTTGCGTTCCCACATTTACCCTGAGCGGGACTATGGTCAGAAATTGCAGTGCTGCTATCAGACCCAAACTCTACCTCTTAATTTCTGATGCTTTTGAGGATATCTCCTCAGACTTGGAAACTCCTGCTTCGGCGAAGGTAGCCATCTCCGATAGAATCTTGGCTGCAGCCTCAGCTATTGAGATGCCCAACGCTGCCCCCGTGCCTTCGCCCAGTCTCATCTCCAGGTCCAATATTGGTTTTAAGCCCAGATATTTAAGTATCGCCTTGTGCCCGATTTCCACTGAGCAGTGCGATGCGATGAGATAATCCTTCGCTCTCGGTGATAATCTCACTGCGATGAGCGCTGCCGCACCCGATATGAAGCCGTCTATTACAACAGGGATGCGATGCGCTGCAGCGCCTAAGATGACGCCGCAGAGCCCGCCTATCTCGAACCCACCTACTTTCGATAGTACATCTATGGCATCATCGGCTCTGGGCTGGTTGACCCTGAGCACTTTTTCAATGATTTCCACCTTGTGAGCCAGTTGAATGTTATCCAGACCGGTGCCTCTCCCTGTTACTATTGCCACAGGCTCACCGGTAATAGCAGCGGTGATAGCGCTGCTTGGCGTGGTGTTACCTATGCCCATATCGCCTGTGCCGATGATATCCAGCCCGTTTTTAATCTCCTGCCCCACTATCTCAATACCAACCTTGATAGCTTCAATTGCCTGTTCCCTGCTCATAGCGGGGCCCTTGGCCATATCGTTGGTCCCATAAGCTATTTTTCTTGATAGGAGAGCAGCATGAGGCTTTATTTCAGAAGCTACCCCCATATCGACAAAAATAACCCTGGCTCCCACATGTCTTGCCAGGACATTTATGGCCGCTCCGCCGTGCAGGAAATTGAGCACCATCTGCGCTGTTACCTCTCTGGGATAGGCGCTCACTCCCTCTATGGCAACTCCGTGGTCTGCCGCCATGGTAACGATCGCTTTATGGTGTATCTTCGGTATTGGCTCACCTTTGATGCCCGCCAACTTGACCGATAACTCTTCCAGCCTCCCCAGGCTTCCCTGTGGCTTGGTCAGAGTATCCTGCCTCGCTCGCGCTGCAGCCATAGCTCTATCATCTAACGGCTCGATTTTTTGTAGAACCTGCTCTAATGCTCTCAACTCACAGGTCTCCTTTTTCATTCCTGCCTAATCCTGAAACAGCTCAGGGTGAATTATCCTGGCTATTTCCTCGAGCCCCTGCACGATGCGAGGGCCGGTGCGATTGACCAGGTCGCCGTTAACAACGAAAATGTTGTTCTGTTTGACAGCCGTAGTATCTTTCCAGCCTGGTAACTCTTTTATCTCGTCCGGAGATATCACCGCTGTGCCCATCATAGAATCCACGATGATTATCTCAGGGTCGGAATTGACCAACTCTTCTATATTGAATTGAATCCAGGGACCTTGTGCTCCAGCGGCTATATTCCAGCCGCCAGCCATGTTTATCAGCGAATCTACAAAAGAACCCGGCCCTGCCGTCCAGGGTTTAGTGGTATCGGTAGCATCGAACACGTAGAATACCTTGGGGGGGTAACTGAGAGGCGCCACCTTTAACCAAACAGCCTCCACACGTTTTTTGAAATCGCTGTTTATCTCAGCAGCCCTTTGTTGAGTGCCTGTGATATTTCCCAACAGCTCTATGTCCTTCAGGATATCGTCTATAGTGTTGGGCTGTATAACTGCGAATTGAATTCCAAGACTCTCTAGGTTGAGGATGTCATCTGCGTAGCCATCGGTGAGTACCAGGTCTGGGGACAGAGAGACGATTACCTCGATATTGGGGGTGTAGTAGCCGCCGACCTTGGGCTTTGACTTAGCTTCCTCGGGGTAATCGCAGTGGTCACTGACTCCCACGATTCTATCTCCCAAACCGAGGGCGTAAAGCGTCTCAGTGATGCTTGGCACATGTGAGACGATTCTTTGTGGTGGAGTAGCGAACTCGAAGGGTCTTTCCATGTCATCAAAACCGAATATTGGTGTTGGTGTAAGCATAGGAGTGGTTGTAAGTGGTGGTAGGGTAGGAGCAAGAGTCAGTTTAGGTGTAGGTGTAACTGTATCGGTATTGGTATCACAGCTAATACATGCGGTAACGAATGCAAGTAATAGCAATGCAGCCAACGCGATTCTCAACTTTTTCACTAATCCTCCTGTATGTTTCATCGTATATATTTTGATATCGTTATTCCATTGGCATGATATGCCTTTCAGTCTTCCTTAGACATAAATCTCCTTATCTAGGAGGGGAAACAAAAATCCCCTCGCTCAGCAGAACGAGGGGACGTTCTCTTGATTATATTGGCAATAAAAAAGCCAACCCCTCTCCGCGGAGGCATCGTAGCTTGGATTCAGAGGCCGGCGTTCTGACTTCTCGCCTTCAGCGATTCACAGTAGCGGGACTGTGTCGGATTCTCACCGAACTTGCTGCCCGTTTAACCCTCGGCTCGCGCCTCGGTACCTCTTCTCGCTATTCTGTTTTCTGTGAGTATTTATAACATACCGGGGTTCGAAAAGCAACTATTTCCCCAATCCCGATTTCCCTTTTTCTTTTCTCTCGGCACCCTCCGTGTTCTCTGCGTCGACCTGCCTCCTGATAGCTGACCGCTGGAAGGCTGACCGGAAGCTTGCTTAATTTGTCGGTCTGAGCTATCCTAACACGCAGGGTTATGAGCATAGCAAAAGAGCTTTATGAACTACAAGAGGCAGACCTCGATATAGAGCAGAGAACCCAGGCTCTGGAGCAGGTGAAGAGTCAACTGGGCAAGGACGAGGACGTGGCTGCGGCGCGGGCTACACTGGAAGCTGCTAAGAAAAAGCTTATTGAACTGGAGCATCAGCAGAAAACGGGTGAATGGGAGATATCCGACCTGGGGGCAAAGATTGCAGCAATTGAGAAAAAGCTTTATGGCGGTTCGATGAAGAACCCCAGAGAGCTCATGGGATTTGAACAGGATTTGAAGCTACTCAAGGCGCAGAGAGGGGAACGCGAAGACAAGCTACTGGCTGTAATGATGGATGTCGAAGATGCACAGCAGGACGTCAAGCAAAAAAGCAGTGAATTTTCGGTCATGGAGCAGGGCTGGAAAGAGAATCAACAGAAGCTGTCAATGGATAAGGAACAACTTGAGACCGAGTTAGCAGGATTGGGGCAAAAACGGAAACTCCTTGCGGAGCAGACAGATTCGGATACCCTCAAGCTTTATGAGGAGATACGCCGGGCTAGACAGGGCAAGGCGGTATCCAAGGTGATGCAGGGGAGATGTCAGGGCTGTCGTATCAGTCTTTCCATGTCCGACCAGCAGAGGGCCAGGATGGGGAATGAGTTAGCGCGCTGCAGCAACTGTGGCCGCATATTGTATCTAAGTTGAAGTGAATATCCTTGATTTCGATTTGTCCTTCATTTATGTTTATAGTAAACTGAATCTGACCGAGTAAATCGGGTGGCCGCTTCCTTTCGCTTGCTGCGATAGGGAGAGGAAAGTCCGGGCTCTACCGGGCAGGGTGCTGGGTAACGCCCAGGAGGGGTGACCCTATGGAAAGTGCCACAGAAACGACACCGCCCGCCGCAGGCGGGCAAGGGTGAAATGGTGAGGTAAGAGCTCACCAGCGGCCGGGTAACCGGTCGGCTGGGTAAACCCCATCCGGAGCAAGACCTAATAGGAGGACGAGAGGGACGCCCGGCCTGTCCTCGGGTTGGTCGCTCGAGGTGGTGGGTAACTGCCACCCCAGATAGATGGTCACCGCTTGGCGGAAATCAGGATGAAGGCCTCGGCTGTAAACTGATTTCTCTCAAGTACAGAACCCGGCTTATAGATTTACTTGGTCGAGTGAGTCGTGAAGCGGACAGTTTCTAAGTAAACTGGCCGCTTCGCCCCATTTGGCAGTATAGGAAAGAAGATTTGAAAGCAAAAAGCGACATCTCCCCCGAGGCCGTCAGCGGGAGGCTGACCACCGGGTTCGTCGGTCGAAATTTTCTTTATTATCCTTCTGTTAGCTCTACTATGGATGTGGCGAGGAAGGTTGCCAAAGAGGGCGCAAAGGAAGGAACTGTCATTGTAGCTGAAGAGCAGACCATTGGCAGGGCTCGCCTCGGTCGTGCCTGGATCAACCCGCCTGGGGTCTTAGCGGTATCTATAATCCTTAGTCCAGAGATGGGCCAGCTTATTCGTCTCAGCATGATAGGCTCTCTTGCGACCAGCCGTTGTATCGAAAAGGCCACTGGCCTCAAAACAACGATTAAATGGCCTAACGATGTGCTGGTAAAGGGCAAAAAGATAAGCGGCATCCTGCTGGAAAGCGCGCTCCGTGGGCAGTCGGTTGATTGGGCGGTCATCGGCATCGGGATAAACGTCAACTTCGACCCCAATGCCTATCCTGAGATTGCTGACATTGCTACCAGCCTGTCAGTTGAATTGGACAAGTATGTTTCCCCGCTTGATATCCTGATTCACCTTCTTACGGAGACAGAGCAGCTTTACCTGGCTTTGCGCAGAGATGAGCCAGTTTATCAGGTATGGCGGGACAAACTGGAGACGCTGGGCAAAACGGTTCAGGTTAAAACAGGTGACGATGTAGAGAAAGGCTACGCTGAGTCGGTAGACGAGGATGGAGCCTTGATGCTGAGGCGCTCCGATGGTAGCCTTGCGCGTATTGTGGCTGGTGAGGTTACACTGCGTACATAGAACTCGTTCATGTTGAGCCTGTCGAACTACGAACGGGTTCTTTGATAAAACCAGGGCAAATAGATAGGGGCGTTCAATTGAACGCCCCTACAGTTTTTCCAATCCCAGAAACTATAGCCTAGCCTTACTTCAGTTTGAGCAATGGGGCAAGCATATCAATCGGCAGGGGGAACACTACCGTATTCGTTTTATCGCTAGCTATTACTGTCAGGGTCTGGAGGTAACGCAGTTGCATTGCCATAGGCTGTGTAGCCATCACCTTGGCTGCCTCTGCAAGTTGCTCCGCTGCTTGACGCTCACCTTCTGCATGGACGATCTTGGCTCTCTTCTCTCGCTCTGCTTCTGCCTGGGCTGCGATCGCTCGCTGCATCGACGCAGGAAGCTCGACCTCTTTAATCTCCACTACACCCACTTTTACTCCCCAGGGGTCGGTCTGCTCGTCTATTATCCTCTGCAGCGTCTGGTTAATTTTCTCCCTCTGGCCGAGCACCTCGTCGAGTTCAGATTGACCGAGAACACTACGCAGGGTTGTCTGCGCTATTTGCGAGGTAGCGTAGCGATGGTCGAACACCTTGATCACTGAATCTTCGGGTTTGACTACCCTATAATAAACCACGGCATTGACCTTAACTGTCACGTTATCCTTCGTAATCGCCTCTTGCGATGGGACATCCATAGTCACAACACGAAGGTCGACCTTTACGCTTCGCTCCACAAAGGGAATAATGAGAAACAAGCCGGGTCCTCGCACCCCGGTGAACCTGCCCAGGCGAAAAACAACGCCTCTCTCATATTCCTGGGCAATCTTAATTGCTGCTGAGCCTATTACCAGAATCAGAAATACAACTACTACGACCGCAATAATGGCTGTCTCCATATCTACCCTCCAGTTTGTTTTTTGCCAACTTTGAGTTTGAGCCCCTCGACTTTTATTACTATCACCTCCTCGCCTGCCTCGATTCTACCTGCTTCAGATGTCGCTGTCCACAGTTCTCCCTCGACGAGAACCATCCCTGTAGGGTCGAGTACTGTATGGGCTGACGCAACCTTGCCTACTAGACCCTCTTTGCCTGTTTCGGGACGGCGACGGTGCGCGCGAACAATAGCGCCGATGACGAAGACAAAGACAGCGACAACAACAATTATTACTACGGCAACAACCCACCAGTTTATATGTAGACTGAACAATTCAGGACCACCTCCAAACAAGATTATAGAGCCCATAACAAGCGAGGCTACCCCTCCAATGGTCAGCATTCCGAAGCTGGTTACGAACGCTTCGAGTATGAACATTACAAAGGCAAGTATGATGAAGAACACGCCTGCCCACGATGCTTCGAGCACGGCCAGGGAATAAAAGGCAAGTATAAGCGAGATAGCTCCCACTACACCGGGAAGAATGGAGCCGGGGTTCACAAACTCGAGTATGATGCCCGTTACAGCAAGGCTGAGCAGTATATAAGCGATGTTGGGGTCGCTGATTGCCTGGAGAAACTTCTCAACTGTGCTCATGCCGAAATCGGTCTTTGAGTAGCCTTCGGTAACGATGGTTATTTCCGCACCATCCACCTCAACTACCATCCCATTGAGTTGAAGGATGAGCGAATCGAGGTCCTCGGCTCCGAGGTCAACCAGAGGCGGGTCAAGGTAAGGTGTGTCGAGTTCCAGCAGCTTCTGATGGGCCTCGGTAAGAGGCGCCAGCCCCAGAGCTTCCTGGTCTGTGAACGACAATGCCTCAATGACGGTGGCCTCCGCAGCTTTCTGGTTGCGACCGCGCAGGGCGGCCAGGCTTCTTATTCTGGCGGCAGTGTCCTCGGTTAATTTCTTCTTCATCGTGTCGGACAGACTGTCCTCTGAATCATCTATGGATACGGGGCTGGCTGCTCCTATGCGGCTGGCCGGAGCCATGGCTGCTACGTGAGAGGCTAATGTAATAAATGTACCAGCCGAGCCTGCCCAGCGGTTGACATAAACTACCACAGGAACTTTGGCCTCGAGTATTCGGTCTACGATTTCCTCTGTAGTCGAGAGCAAGCCGCCCGGGGTGCTCAGATCTATTATCACTGCCGATGCCTGGTTTTCTTCAGCCTGGCTGATGCCCCGGTCAATGTAGCCGGCCACCGCAGGGACAATAGCGCCATCCACGTGCAGTATATAGATCTGCGGAGAAGATGAGGCTGATATTGACCCAACTAGCGTTATCAGTGCTAGCAGGAGTATCAATAAAAGAAAAGAGATACGCGCGGCTTTTAACATAGTTCGAGTTTAACCTCACATAGTTGTTCCGTCAAGGAAGTCCTGATGTCTTTGCCAGAAGGCCCGCCTTTGGCGGGACGACGAAGCAATCTCGAGGTGTGCAGGTGAAAATGACGTGGCGATTGCTTCGTCCTTTCATTGGAAGGCCTCGCAATGACATAGTCGCCTGGGTGGTAAAGGGGGTTGAGAGAAAAGTCTTTAAGCATTCTTGGCTGAGGTATTATAACGGAACGCTACCTTTTTGCAACCCTGCCTCAGCTTGTGATAAACTGAACTTACAATCTTCAACTTCCTTGGGAGCTATACAGTGAAATGATTAAAGCAGTCTTCTTTGATTTCTATAACACGCTCATTCGATTTGACCCTCCCCGCGAAGAATTGCAGGTTAGAGCCTGCAAAGAGTTCGGGATAGATGTTGACCGCAAAGCTATCCCTCGAGGCTATTGGGTTGCCGATGATTTCATGAGCCGTGAGAACGCTCGCCTTCCTGTCTTTAAACGCTCTAAAGAGGACGAGCAGGCTTTCTGGGCTGAGTATGAACATGCAATTTTGAAGACGGCGGGAGTGGAAGTGCCAAAAGAACTGGCGCTTCGCATTTTCATCCGACTGCGTCAGCTTGACCGCAAGCTCGTTCTGTATGAAGATGTGCTCCCTACTCTGAATCTGCTTAGAAGTAAGGGCATTATTCTGGGATTGATATCCAATCTGAGCCGAGGGCTTGACGGACATTGTAATGAGCTTGGCCTGACTGGTCACATTGATTTCGCTCTAACCTCATCTGAGATTGGGGCTGAGAAGCCACATCCGCCAATATTCCTGGCTGCTCTCAGCCGTGCCAAAGTCAATGCCTCTGAGTCAATACATGTGGGTGACCAGTATTATGCTGATGTAATGGGGGCTAAGGGTGTCGGCATAAATCCGTTGCTCCTCGACCGCGATGGCTTCTGGGAACAGGTTGAAGATTGCCCGCGAATCAAGAGCCTGAGGGAGATTGCGAATCATCTCTAGCTTGGGCCATCTTTCTCAATAACTGTTCCAGGGTTCCCTGCCATTCCTTGATGCTTCGCTTCGCATCCAACCTCATTTGATTTGTGCCTATCTTTAATATGCTGCCGAAGGAGCGCTGCAGTAATGATTTATCCAATCTGGCGCCGGGGTTCAACATGAGCACTGTCTGGCCGCTCTCCATTGAAATGGATTCGACGTCTGCTTTGCTACCCAGCAGCTTAATCCTCACCATATAGAGCAGGTCTTTCACCTCTGTAGGAAGCGGGCCGAACCTATCCTCAAGCTCGTCTTTGAGGTCATCCAATTCATCGGGGAATCCGACCTT
>DATKWL010000125.1:0-3070 GCA_035529555.1 Dehalococcoidia bacterium
GGGTGATATTTAAGGTATTCTAAGTCTTTTGGACATTCCAGTATCTAAGCAGGTCTTTGCCCCAATGACAAAGAGCCGTATAGGCACCGTTCTTGGCAAGAGTAGTGTTTTGAGCTCCCGCTTGAAATCGGCAAAATCATCTAAGTAGGGGTAGGTTTGAAACCTGCCTCTGCAATGCTGCCAAGTCTCAGATGTGATAACTTTTTAACCTTTTTCCCCTTCATTTTATGACTTCTTGATACCCAAGGCTTATCATTTTTAATGAGGCTGGTAATAGAGGAGGTTCTTTCATGCTTGCTATCGCTAGTAACTTAACCACGCGAAACAGGAATGTCGCCGGGGCGCTGAAACCTCGCACCGCGGAATCCATCAGTCCAAAGGCAGCGGAGAAATATAGGAAGGAGCGTACGGATTTTCTACAGAATCTGGCAGAGCAATGTGTCAAAGCAGGGGCTGATATTCTCGAGATTAACCTGCAACAGCGATACGACGAGCCTGAGATTATGAAATTTGCCGTTGAGACTGTGCAGAAGGTAACCGACCGCCAGCTTTGTCTTAGCTCCAGGAATGCCGAAACCCTGAAAGCCGGATTACGGGCCTGTCATCGCCCTCCCATTGTGAATTACATATCTTTATCCAAAGAGAGGCTTGAGGAGACTTTACCTATAGCAGCTCGATATGGCGCCGAAATCATTTTACTTATCGGTGACCCAACAGCACCCGACAGCTTAGACGACATCCTGAAGTCAGCATCGGTTCTGGCAGGTGCTGCAAACGAATCAGGCATACCGAACAGCAATATATATTTAGACCCCGGCGTGCTTCATGTTACCAGCGACCTGGGGCAGCGTTATTCAAGAACACTGCTGGAGCTTCTGCCAGCGCTGACTGAGACCTTCGACCCGCCGGTGAAGACTACCTGCTGGATTAACAACGTATCAGCAGGGGCACCGAGACGACTGCGCCCCGCAATCAATAATACTTTCCTGGCCATGCTCGGCGGGGTAGGACTATCTTCCGCCTTCGTGGACGTACTAAACAAGGATATTATGAGAACCATACGCCTGATAAAGATGCTGAAAGACGAAACAATATACTCTGACCGAGACATAGAACGCTAGGACATCGCGGCATGGGTGCATCGCATTTTTCAGTTCCTTGACACGAAATTAGACGAGTGTATACTTGACAACATCTATCGCTTGAATCGTAAAGGAGTAACAAGTGCTTAAAGCAGGCATACCGTTAGGCAGGATATTTGGTATCTCTATCAGATTGCACTATTCCTGGTTCTTTATCTTTATTCTGGTGACCTGGGCGCTGGCAGCGGGCTACTTCCCCGACAGTTATTCGGATTGGGACACGGCAACCTACTGGGGTATCGGCCTGGCCACCAGCCTTCTTTTCTTCCTTTCCGTTCTGACCCATGAGCTATCCCATAGCCTCGTAGCACAGGCCGCCGGCATACCCATCAAGGCTATAACACTGTTCATCTTTGGAGGAGTATCCCAGATTAGCAAAGAGCCTGAAAAGCCCGATGTGGAGCTCCGTATGGCCATTGCCGGCCCTCTGAGCAGCCTGGTCCTGGGAGGCATATTCTGGGGAATCCACATAGCAACCCTAGATGTCAGCGAACCCTTAACTGCATTAGCCTTCTGGCTCGCCTGGATTAACGCGGTTCTTGCCGGTTTCAATTTAATCCCCGGATTTCCCATGGATGGAGGACGAGTACTGCGAGCTATCATCTGGTGGCGCACTGACAACCTGCGCAGAGCGACCCGAATTGCCTCGACTATAGGGAGAGTAATTGGCTATCTTTTCATCTTCGGCGGCATCTTCTGGGTATTCTGGGGAAACTGGTTAAATGGTCTGTGGCTGGTGCTGATTGGCTGGTTTCTGGAGAACGCAGCCGCGGGAGGCTACCAGCAGGTAGCTTTTAAGGATATGCTCCGGGGTCATCGCGTCAGCGAAGTCATGACCCGCGACTGCCCGATTGTCCCCCCCGGACTCACGGTAGAGCAACTGGTACATGAATATTTTCTAAACTCAGGGCGCCGTTGTTTTCCTGTCGTGGATGGCGGGCGACTACTGGGGCTGGTAACTCTTAACGATGTGAAGGCTGTGCCTCACGAGTTACGCCCTGTAAAAACCGTAAGAGAAACTATGACTCCTTTTGAGCGGCTCAAATGGGTGCGGCCGCAGGATGACCTTTCCGACGTTCTGCAAATGATAGCCACTGAGGACATTAACCAGCTACCAGTAGTTGAGAACAATTCCATCGTAGGCATGGTTGCACGGGATAACCTTCTGTCGTTTATACGCACTCGTGCTGAGCTTGGGGCATAAGAGAAAATATCCAACTTAAAGGTGCTATTCCAGACTAACATACAGGTCGTTTAATAATCAGAGAGTGCAGAGGGGATTTGCCCCTCTGCCGGGGGGCTGGGGGTATCCCCCAGTTTCTGTTGCCCCCCAAGACTGGGGGACAACAGAGGGTTGAAAAGGAGGTTTAAATCAATGAGCGTTGTGAAACTGGCTGAAGGCGTCTACTGGGCCGGGGCAATTGACTGGAACAGGCGTCTGTTCGACTCTCTGATACCGCTTCCCGATGGCACAAGCTACAACTCCTATATCATCACAGGCAGCGAGAAAACGACCCTCGTTGATACAGTAGACCCCACAATGAGAGATGAGCTGCCAAAACATCTGGGACAGCTCGGGGTTAAGAAATTAGATTATGTTATCGCCAGCCACGCCGAGCAGGATCACTCCGGCTCCCTTCCCTATGTGCTGGAGAGATACCCTGATGCTAAAGTCATTTGCACGGCCAGATGTAAAGACATGCTCATAGACCTCCTCATGATTCCAGCAGAGAAATTTATTACGGTCAACGACAAAGAAACTATCTCGCTGGGGAACAGAACGCTGGAATTCATCCACGCCCCCTGGGTGCACTGGCCCGAGACCATGCTTACATATTTACGAGAAGACAAAATCCTCTTCCCCTGCGACCTGTTCGGCTCCCATCTGGCTACAAGCGAGGCGTTTGTAAAGGACGAGTGGCTGGTTT
>DATKWL010000126.1:0-7008 GCA_035529555.1 Dehalococcoidia bacterium
CTATCGGAAGCTGGTATACGACGGAGTTGAGTGTCCCTACCTGTTCCAGTACCACCCCAGAACCATAGTTGCCACCTCTCATTCCAAAGACCTGGCACTACCCGGGGAACGCATAGGGTACATCGCTGTGAATCCGCAATATGAGGGGCGTGAGGAGCTGATAAATGGACTCGTGTTTTGCAATCGCGTCCTCGGCTTCGTAAACGCTCCAGCCCTGATGCAGCACATAGTGCAGAGCCTGCAGAATGCCTCAGTTGATATAAACCAATATGCCAGAAAAAGAGATTTCCTGTACAGCAACCTCAGCGAGATAGGTTACTCGATAGTAAAGCCACAGGGTGCTTTCTACATATTCCCCAAATCGCCCATTGAGGATGATGTGGCCTTCGTCAGGGAGATACAGAAGCACAATGTGCTGGTAGTGCCTGGGCGGGGCTTCGGAGCTCCCGGTTTCTTCCGCATCTCCTACTGCGTGGACGATTGGGTAATCGAAGGCTCGCTAAAAGGTTTCAAGGCTGTAGCTAAAGCACGTTGAACTGACGCTCGTCATAAAACAAAGTAGGGGCACGGTATACCGTGCCCCTACATAATTATCACCCCAGAGTTTCACAGCGCCTTTAACACTTGCTCCGCTTTCTCCAGGTCGTCGACCTTGAGAACCACCACTGACTTGCTTGAACCAGCCTCGATGTAGAAATAGAGGTATTTAATATTAACCCCAGCCTTAGCCAGGGGCTCTGCTACAGCCTTCAGCAGTCCGCCGGGTATATCGGGTATCTCGGCGCTGAGAATCCAGTCCTGCCTCGTGGTGAAGCCAGCCTGACGCAGGGCTTCAACTCCTTTTGCAGCATCCGATAGAATCATGCGCACTATGCCGAAATCGGCGGTATCGCCTATGGAAAGAGCACGAATGCTGATATTATTCTTCTCCAGAGCTTCGAGCATAGATGTCAAACGCCCTGGTTGATTTTCTATGAAGACAGATACTTGCTTTATTCTCGAAGCCATCTTTCCTCCCTCTGGGTGGAGTAGTCCTACGTCGTTAGGTTGCGCTGCTCGTTTCGTCTGTCGTCACTCGGTTGGAGAGCACCCATAACCATCCACGAATGCCGATTCGAGTTGCGCAACCGCAACTGGTTGACGATTACTTAGTAATCAGCCCTGAGTTTCGCAGGTCTTTTCGGTCTATAACTCTCTTGGCTTTGCCCTCGGTACGAGTTATAGTCCGGGGCTCTACAAGCTTGATGCGGGCGGAGATACCGAGCACGCTGTCCATCTCAGCCCGAAGCTTCTTCTCCAGCTTCTCCATCTTCTGCATCTCGTCCGAGAAAACAGCCTCGGACACCTCGACCCAAATCTCCAGGTCCTCGGTCGAGAATACATCTCGCCTGTCCACCACTATCAGGTAATGCGGCTCCACGCCCTCGACCTCAAGGAGCACGCTCTCGATTTGCGAGGGGAAGACGTTCACCCCTCGTACCACGAGCATATCATCGCTGCGACCGGTAATTCTGGCCATCCTCACCATAGTCCTTCCGCACTGACACGGCTCAGCAATCAGCTTCGTAATGTCTCTAGTGCGGAACCGGATTACCGGCTGAGCCTCTTTAGTCAGGGTAGTTATTATCAATTCCCCTTCCTGACCATAGGGCAACTGTTCTCCCGTGGCTGGGTTGATTATCTCAACCAGAAAATGGTCTTCCCAGATATGCATTCCATTCTTGTGCTCGCACTCTACGGAGACACCAGGACCGATGACCTCGGTCAAACCATATACGTTAATGGCTGAGATACCCAGCCTCTCCTCTATGTCTTTTCGCATCTGCTCCGACCAGGGCTCAGCGCCATGTATGCCCAGACGGAGCTTAGTCTCTCGAAAGTCAACGCCCATCTCTTTGGCTGTTTCGTTCAATATAAAAGCGTATGTTGGAGTACAGGTGATGACGGTAGTGCCCAGGTCCTGTATGAGCAGAATCTGGCGCTTGGTATTCCCGCCACCTGCGGGGATAACCATAGCGCCGAGGCGCTCGCACCCATAATGAAAACCGAGCCCTCCAGTGAACAGACCGTAGCCGTAGGCGTTTTGCATAACATCGTTCTTGGTCATGCCAGCCGAAGCCAGAGTGCGTGCCATTACCTCCGACCACATATCTACATCTGCTTCCGTATAGGGGACGATTATGGGCTTACCCGTGGTGCCACTCGAGGAATGGATTCGCACTACCTTCTCCAGGGGCACAGTCATCAAACCGTAGGGGTAATTGTCCCGAAAATCTGTCTTACTTGTGAACGGTAATTTTTTGAGGTCAGCCAGAGTCTTGATATCATCCGGCATAACCCCTTTTTCCTTGAACGCTCGGCGATAAAAAGGCACTTTCTCGTAGACATCTTTGACCTTAGCCTGTAGACGCTCCAGTTGCAGCTTTTCCAACTGCTTGCGCGGCATCTTCTCATGTTCAGAGTCACGAATCATTTTCCGACTCCCTTTACCTGCCTCATCGCTTTGGCTTTCTCAGCCCCCCTTTGAAAAGCTCTGAGGCTGGATTCTACGAATTTAGGCGGCAATTTCTGGCGGATATTATCCGTCCACGCTTCGGGTTTGAGTTCCAGAAACTCAGAAAGGAAACCCAGTATTACCATATTTACCGCTCTGGGGTTACCCACTTCTTCAGCGATTTTAGGTGCCGGGATTAAATATACCTGATTGGTGTACTGATGAAGGACTCCTTCGGTCTGGCTCCAATTGGGGTAAGGAATAGTACCACCGATTACTGATATTGGGATAACAACAACATCGGCCACTATGGCTACTCCACCGGGTCTCAAAAAGGGAGCCCAGCGCGCCGTCTCCAGTTGTTCGAAGCCAACCAGGAAATCCACCTCCCCCCTTTTAATCATCGGCGAATAGACATGCTTGCCCCAGCGAACATGGCTCACTACGCTGCCGCCTCGCTGCGCCATGCCCAGGGAATCCGTCTTTTTCACATCGTAGCCACTGAGCACACCTATCTCCGACATGGCATCGCTCGCCAGGATTACCCCCTGGCCGCCGACACCTACCATAAGAACGTTAACATCTTTCATCTTTAATCTCCGAAAACGGGATTCCCTATTCAGCCTTCAAAATGGCTTCCTGAGGGCAGACCTGAGCACAAACACCACAGGCAGTGCCCAGGCAGACACCGGCATCTATTACAGCCTTATCATTAGCCAGGGATATGGCAGGACAGCCGATGTCAAGACACATATAACAACTGGTGCACAAATCCTCATCTACTTTAGAGGGTTTACCCTTTATCTTTACGTTCAGAGGACAGGGGCCTCGCACTATTATCACTGACGGTTCCTTGGTCTCGAGGCAATGCTTAATAGCTGATTCGATAGCTTTCAAATCGAAGGCGTTTACCACATGTAAATCTTTGACCCCCACTCCCTCCACCACCTTCTCCAGTTTGACTGTCGTAGCCTTTGCCCCTCTTGCCGAGATGCCTGTGGCGGGATGGCCCTGATGGCCGGTCATGGCGGTAGTTCCGTTATCCAGGATTATCACCGTTATATTCGCCTGATTGTAGACCGCATCGACCAGGCCAGTTATGCCGGAATGCATAAAAGTAGAATCGCCTAACACAGCCACAACCTTGTTAGGCACCTTTGCCTTCTCCAGCCCGATTGCCTGAGTTATGCTGGCACCCATGCAAGCGCAGGTATCCAGGGCTGCCAGGGGCGGATACACGCCCAGAGTGTAACAACCGATATCGCTGGTGACGATAATCTCATCTTTCTTGATTGGCCCGGGTGAACCGGAACCCTGGAAACACAGCTTCCTCAGTACATACTCAGCGCCGACATGTGGGCAGCCTGCACAAAGCTGAGGCCGCCTCGCCGGCAATTGCACCGGCGGCGCTTTTGGTTGAGCAGAGGGCTTCGGAGGTGCTGGCAACAAACCAACTCTGATAGCGCCCTGTTCCACTATCTCGGGGGTTAGCTCACCGATTATAGATATGAATTCTTTCCCGATGACAGGAATTCCCAGGCAGCGGAGTTCTTCTTCAAGATAAGGGTCAAGCTCCTCGACCACGATTACTCTCTCAACCTCTTTGGCAAACTTTCGAATGAGGTCTTCAGGGAAAGGATATGTTGTCACGAGCTTAAGAAAGGAGGCGTCCTTGAATACCTCTCGGGCATACTGATAGGCAACTCCGCTTGATACCACGCCGAGCTTGCGGTCGCCCATTATTGTCTGATTCATGGGGAAGCTCTCGACATAGGAGCGCAGTTTGATAATGCGCTCCTCCATCGCATTGCGTCGTGGTCGGGCATTCGAAGGAACCATCACAAACTTGGTGGGGGAGCGTGTGAAGCCAGCTTGTTTTAAATTCGCCTGACGCTCTCTATTCACATTCACTACTGTCTTACAGTGGGATATACGAGTAGTAGAGCGCAACAGCACCGGCGTGTCGAATTCCTCGCTGATTTTGAAAGCCCATTCCATCAAATCGTAGGCTTCCTGGCTATCGGTAGGTTCCAGCATGGGTACTTTGGCAAACCTGGCAAAATGGCGGTTGTCCTGTTCGCCCTGTGAGCTATGTTCGCCCGGGTCATCGCAGGAAACCACTACCAGCCCTCCGATTATCCCGGTTGTCGAAACCGCAAAGAAGGGGTCGGCAGCCACATTCAAGCCTACATGCTTCATCGAAGCCAGGGCACGGACGCCGCCGTAGGATGCCCCCATTGCTACTTCAAGGGCTACTTTCTCGTTAGTCGACCACTCAACATATACTCCATCCAGACGAGCCATATTTTCAATTATCTCAGTGCTGGGCGTGCCGGGATATGCGGTTGCCGCCGCCACCCCGGCATGATATGCACCTAGCGCAATAGCTTCATTACCTGATAGAAGTTGCTTCAATTTGTATCATGCCTCCCTCGGCATTCTAACACGCATGAGGCAGCTTAGGCTACTGCTTTCCCTAAGTATGCTTGTCTCACCCTGTCATCGCCCAAAAGCTCCTTAGCCGTGCCCTCAATGGTAATCCGTCCCCTCTCCATCACATAGCCCCGGTCAGCAACCTTGAGGGCCGCTGTAGCATCCTGTTCGACGAGGAGAATGGTAAGCCCTTCCTCTCTGAGTTTGACTAAAAGCCTCAGGATTTCCTTCACTAAATTTGGCGCCAATCCGAGAGAAGGCTCATCCAGCAGAAGTATTTTAGGAGATGACATTAGCGCCCTGCCTATAGCTAACATCTGTTGCTCCCCCCCGCTGAGGTTGCCTGCCTGCTGCTTCAGACGCTCTCTCAGTATAGGGAAAAGCTTAAACACCATTTCCAGATTGGACTGAACCGACGGATGGCGCAGGAACCAACCGACGTATCCTAAAGTGCTTAACGGGTTCCGGCCACGCTGTGAATAGCTGCCCAAGGTCAAGTTATCCTTAACCGACATAGCTCCGAAGATTTGCCTCCCTTCGGGTACATAGCCCAGGCCAAGCCTTACCGTTCTGTGAGGAGAGAGTCCGGAGAGCCTGCGGTCGTCCAGCCAGATGCCACCGGTCTTTAGAGGCACTACTCCCGTTATAGCATTCAAGAGGGTGGTCTTACCAGCACCATTGGCCCCAATGAGGGTAACGACCTCACCATCGTTCACTATCAGAGAAACTTCTCTGAGTGCAGTGACCCGACCATATGCCACAGATGCCTTCTCAATCCGCAACATTACTCCGCCTCTTCCCCGAGGTAAGCAGCAATAACCTTCCGGTCTTTCTGGATTTGCGCTGCAGTACCTTCGGCTATCTTTGCCCCGCTGTCCAGGACAATAACCCATTCCGCAATGCCCATCACCAGCGGCATGTCATGCTCCACCAGAATGACTGTGATTCCCATTTCTCTAATGCTGCGAATCAGGTCGCTCAACTGCCGCTTCTCCAGGGTATTCAGCCCCGCACCAGGCTCATCAAGCAAGATAAGGTGGGGCTCAGTAGCCAGGGCTCGCGCTATTGCCAGCAGTTTCTGTTGGCCCAGCGGAAGGCTGAGAGCGTCGTGCTCAGCGTACGTTCCTAGCCCCACCAGGTTAAGGTATTTGATCGCATCGAGAGAGATAGCCTCTTCTTCACGGCGTGCCTTGGGCAGGCGGAGAGCAGCCTCCAGAAAGCCATAGCTGCTGCGTGGGTGCCGGCCTGACATTACATGCTCCAAAACAGTCATGTGACTAAAGAGATGGACATGTTGAAAGGTGCGTACAATTCCCAGCGAAGCTCTTTTGTGAGGCGGAACTTTGTTTAGGAGCTTGCCTTGAAAGTATACCTCACCGCTGCTCACGGGGTAAACGCCGGTGACAAGATTAAACAGTGTGGTCTTCCCAGCACCATTAGGGCCGATGATGGCAGTGATTTTACCAGTATCGACAGATAAGTCTACCTTATCCAGAGCGACCAGCCCGCCGAAGGCCTTGCTCAACCCTCTGGTCTCCAGTATTACAGACCTGCTCAAGGTTCAGTCCCCCTCTGCCTATACCTGAGCCGCAATCGATTGAAGACATCCTTGAGTTTGACAAACAAACCCTCAGGCATGAATATCATCACCAACATCAATATGAGACCGTAAATTATGATATCCCACTGGCCGAATCTGAGCAGCACCTCATCGCTCAGTATTCGGGTTGCACCGGCCCCGAAGATGGCGCCCCACACGCTCGCCAGCCCTCCTATCACTGCCATGACCACCAGCTTTACCGAGGCCAGAAAATCAAAGGGCTGCGGACTAACGAAACGGAGATGGTGGACAAAGAGACTGCCCGCAATAGAAGCATATATAGCACTGAGCACCAGTATCTTTACCTTAAACTGGTCTACATTGATACCTATCGACTCGGAAGCAACCTCGCTGCCGTGAATAGCCCTGAGTGCGCGGCCTGCCCGAGATCTGACGATGTTCTGTGAGATAAGCAGGACAGCCAGGCAGAAGAACCAGACCAGGAAATAGCGTCTGAAGGAGGTATCGAAGACAAACCCAC
>DATKWL010000127.1:0-3761 GCA_035529555.1 Dehalococcoidia bacterium
GGACACGCCGGAGCAATCATCACCGGGGCTTCAGGCAGGGCGCAGGATAAAATGGATGCCCTGGCTGCAGTGGGAGTTACCGTAACCAATAGCCCGGCTGAGATAGGCTCAACTATGCAAAAGGTGCTGGCTTCCCAGAGCGGTAAAAAGAAGCGCAAATAGATGAGGATTAGGTAAAGATGATAACTTGGTTGTTCTGTTCTTTTATAGAGATGTATCCCCAACATTTGGTGCTTCCAGATTGATACCTGATGGAGGTAAATATGAATTAAGACCTGTCAGCGGATAACTTTGAAGGTTGTCACCTTGCGTAGAACCATTGACAGAATAGGGAGGTTGAAAGCCAAGAAGTCTGAGTGCGAGAGAGATTTTTTCGTGGTCTATTGGGCTAAAAAACCTATTAATTACGACCTCGCATTTGTTCTGAGAAGAGATTAGAATGGTAGTGAACGGCGGGCTAATTTCTGGCGTCAACTCTCCTGCAAGACGGGCAACAAAATCACTGAAGCACGCTAGACCAACACACGATTGAAGATTAAAGCGCACTTCTCTTCCTAGTTCTATATCCCTTATCAACATTCTTACCACGTTATCTGCTATATCGTTTCGTCCATTGTATAAAAGTATAGGTTGCCTTTCGCTGGTTGGACTGTGATTATTTAAATAATAATCTTGAGAACCTTGTCCTGAATTAGGTTGGGGAACTCCCCAGAATATATGGTAAAGACGAGATCGCCCCTCCCGGCTAAAGCCAGCTACATGATACCCTACATCCCCAAGATTGTTTTCATGCGGTCTGTATTCTTCCCTCAAGTAACGATTCACCAGACAGATCAAGTCATCTATTGAATGAGTGTCAAACGATATTGATTGGCCCTCAAGGAATTGCCCTATACGGTTGCCATCCCGCGCTCCCCAAGTTGCTACGCATCCCACTCCATCGTACTTATACCACTTTTTACCGGAGTCATACTCACGCCAATCGCCAAATTCATTAGTAATCGCACTATCTACTGTCATGACAATGAGTTGCTCCATAGCAGCAGAAAAAATAATGGTCACAGCTTCCTCCTAACTTCCTCTACGAGTTACGCTCACCTGGTTTAATCCTACACGATAAACATGTAATCGTCAATGAGGCTTCACCACTGCAACCTCAGCTTGCATTGCCCCACACATTTATAGTATGCTATAGCTTAAACATTTAGAAGCTTCGGGGTGGAACTTTGTTGCCCTCGGAGGCGTTTTAATTAGCGTAGGGTGGTATCATCATGAGAAGCGATATTGTGAAGAAGAGCCTGGAGCGCGCTCCGCATCGTTCTCTACTCCGCGCGCTGGGACTTACCACAAAAGAGATTGAGCAGCCTTTTGTCGGCATTGTCAACAGCTTCAACGAAGTTGTTCCCGGCCATATACATTTGAGAAGCATTGCCGATGCAGTAAAAGCCGGGGTTCGCAGCGCCAGCGGCACTCCTCTGGAGTTCAATACCATAGGTGTCTGCGATGGTATCGCTATGGGGCATCTGGGCATGAGGTTCAGCCTGCCCAGCAGGGAGCTGATTGCTGATTCCGTGGAGATTATGGCGCAGGCGCATGGCTTCGATGCGCTGGTGTTCGTTCCTAACTGCGACAAAATCATCCCCGGCATGCTTATGGCTGCGGTGAGGCTCAACATACCAGCCATCTTCGTCAGTGGCGGGCCAATGCTGGCAGGACATCTGAACGGCAAGGTAGTTGACCTCAACAGCGTCTTTGAGGCAGTAGGCAAGGCAGCCAAGGGCGAGATGACCAAGGCTGAACTCGAAGAACTGGAAAAGAGAGCCTGTCCGGGCTGCGGCAGTTGTTCCGGTATGTTTACCGCCAATACCATGAACTGCCTCACCGAGGCCCTGGGAATGGGTCTGCCGGGCAACGGGACCATACCCGCCGTGGATGCCCGAAGGATTCACCTGGCTAAAGAGGCAGGCCGAAAGGTCATGGAGCTGCTGTCAAAGGATATCTGCCCGCTCGATATCGTAACCAAGGACTCGATCCGTAATGCCTTCGTGGTGGATATGGCTCTCGGAGGCAGCACTAATTCTGTGCTGCACCTCATGGCGCTGGCATATGAGGCAGAAATTGAATTCTCTCTCAAGGAGATAAACGAGATAAGTAAGAACACGCCACATCTTTCCAAGATAAGGCCTTCCGGCGAATACCACCTGGAGGACTTAGACCTCGCCGGCGGCGTCACTGCTATGATGAACGAACTGAGGAAATATTTGAACTTGAAAGTAATGACGGCATCGGGCAAGCCTCTGAGCAAGGTAATTTCAGGGGCTAAAGTAAAGGACAATAAGGTGATACGGCCTCTGTCCAATCCACACTCTCGCAGGGGTGGCCTCAGCATACTGTTCGGCAACCTGGCACCTCAGGGGGCTGTAGTGAAGAGCGCCGCTGTAGTACCGGAGATGCTTAAACACAAAGGCACGGCGCGTGTGTTCAACTCAGAGGACGAGGCAACCAAGGCGATAATGACCGGTCAGGTCAATCGGGGCGATGTGGTGGTCATTCGCTATGAGGGCCCCAAGGGCGGCCCCGGCATGCCCGAGATGCTAACCCCGACCTCGCTTATCGCAGGCATGGGACTGGATAAAGAAGTAGCGCTTATTACCGATGGACGCTTCTCTGGAGCAACCAGAGGAGCAGCTATCGGACATATCTCCCCTGAGGCAGCAGAGAAAGGTCCTATCGCTGCTCTGAGGGACGGCGACATCATAAATATCGATATTCCCCATAACAGGATTGATGTGGAACTGACCGATAAAGAGATTGCGCAGCGTCTTTCCCGGGTGCCTGAATTCGAGCCCAAGATAAAGATAGGGTATCTAAGACGCTATGTGGATAAGGTAACCTCGGCAGCAACCGGCGCGGTGTTCAAATAGGAGCCCAGTTATGAAAAAGACAGGTGCCCAGATTCTATTTGAATGTTTGATAAAAGAAGGAGTGGAGGTCATTTTCGGCTTCCCCGGGGGGGCTTTGCTTCCTCTGTACGACACACTCCCTCAATACCCGCAACTGCGCCACATCCTGGTGCGGCACGAGCAGGGAGCAGCACATGCCGCCGATGGCTACGCCAGAGCTACGGGTAAAGTGGGGGTTTGTCTGGCTACTTCAGGGCCCGGCGCCTGCAACCTGGTGACGGGTATTGCCACCGCGCACCTCGATTCCTCTCCCATGGTAGCCATAACAGGGCAGGTGGCAAGGCCATTCATCGGCAAGGATGCCTTTCAGGAAATAGACATCACCGGGATAACCGTTCCCATAACCAAACACAACTATCTTATTCTCAAGGTAGAGGAGCTGGCTCACTCTATCAGAGAAGCGTTTCATATCGCCGGAACGGGAAGGCCTGGCCCTGTGCTCATCGATATACCTCGAGATGTCTTCGTCGAGGAAACGACCTTCCATTATCCTGAAAAGATAAAGTTAGCTAGTTATAAGACCATACTGCAGGGACATCCCACTCAGATAAAGAAGGCAGCCAAGCTAATAAACGAGGCTAAACGACCGGTTATCCTGGCAGGTAGAGGAGTCAATATCTCAGGAGCTTTCCCTGAACTCAAGGAGCTGGCTGAGAAAGCTCAGATACCGGTTATTACCACCCTTCTGGGAATTGGTTGCTTCCCCGAAGACCACTTGCTCAGCCTGGGCATGATTGGTATGCACGGCATGGCATACGCCAACCTGGCTGTTGAATCCTCCGACGTTCTCATCGCAAT
>DATKWL010000128.1:0-3927 GCA_035529555.1 Dehalococcoidia bacterium
AATTCTTCTCCTACTCTCCCTGTTACCAAGATAAAAGGAACCTCAGGGCACCTTTCCTTGACAATTTCTAATGCTTCAAGTCCATTAAACACAGGAAAGTCATAATCTGCAAGGATAATATCGGGAATTAATTCATCAAGTGCTTTCAGAAAGGCTTCTCTCGTATCCACAATCTTTGAGGTGAATACCAATCCGGCTTTTCTTAATTCATGCTCTTCTAATTCAGCGTCAGCAGGAACATCTTCGAGGATAAGTATGCGGAGTTCTTTGTCCATGAAACCAGCTCCTCACGGAATAGGCTTTTTATCTACAACGTATAGTGTTTTATCCGTAAGGCCGGCGGCGTTGCGGATAAAACAGGTTGAACTGAGCCATGGCTATGAATATAAAGAAACAGTATGGGGATTGTAAAGGCTAAAAGCTGGTTACGGGAGGTCAGGGCCGCCAGTGGAGAGCATTCTAATCGGCGCTGTTGATTGAATAACGGTTTTGCCTTTGCTGAACAAAGGCCTTGCGAGTTCAAAATAGGGCTGAGAAGCCATACTATCCCGTTGACTCACTGAGGAGCTTTTCGACACACCCTTTCTTCGATAGACAAGCTGCATAATCATGATGAATCTACAAACCCAATGCTGCGAGGTATCTGAGTTCTTCGGGAGGGATACGGCATGTCCATAATGATAGTCATAGACCCTTGCCGGCAGCAGGGGCAGCGGGTAATATCCTTGCCCGTAAGCTCAAGCATCAACTCTGCAGCCGGTTTCTTTGCCCGTTCAGGAGCCGGAGTGTTATCCCCGAGCAGTTCTCTGCAGCGTTGCACATTGGCTTTCTTGCGCCGGTTGGCCAGGAAACCGAAATGCCGTATCTTCATAAACCCATCAGGAAGCACATGAAGCAAAAATCTTCGGATGAATTCTTCAGCCTCCAGCGTCTTTAATTTGAGGGTATCGTTGTCTTTTCTGTCCCTGTAGGTAAAGGTGACCTTGCCGTCTTGAACATTCACTATGCGGCTATTGGAGATAGCGACTCTGTGAGTATATCTGCCGATGTAGTCAAGCACCGCCTGAGGCCCTGCAAAGGGCTTTTTTGAAAACACCACCCAGTTTTTTTCCCTGAGTGCTTGTATCAGATCTGAGAACTCCTCGACCGTTGCATACTTTGCCGTGCCACCCGGAAACACCAACGCACCCTTTGCATGGGCCTTCTGCAGATAGTCCAGGAACTTGCCTCTGAAGACGAGAGAAAGGGCCTCTACATTGAAGAGATAGGTATTGTTTGTCTGTATCCAGCTTGCTTTGTCAGCGGCAAGAACGCCGCCCGATATGACACAATGCAGGTGCAGATGAGCCAGAAGCCGCTGGTCCCAGGTGTGCAGTATGGCGCTGAACCCTATTATACCGCCGAGGTTGTTCCTGCCGAAGGCAAGCAGGGTCTCAGAGACAGCCTTAAACAGGATTGTAAAGACGACTTTCCTGTTGCACAGAGCAATGGGGTTCAACTCATGCGGCAGCGTAAAGACATTGTGAAAGTACGGCACAGGCAGAAGTTCTGACCTCCTGTCTTCAATCCACCGAGCCTTCGTTAAGGTCTGGCACTTCGGACAATGGCGGTTGCGGCAGGAGTTGTAGGAGTGTTGCTCGAAGCCGCAGGCATCACACTTCTGCAGATGCCCGCCCAGATAGGAGGTCCGGCATACTTCGATTGAGCGCAGCACCTTAAGATGACTAAGCGGCAAGCGGTTATTACGTCTGTAGCTATTGCCGAACTCTCGGAAGATGTCGGCCACTTCCCATCTCTTGGCCGTCTCCGGAGGAAGGCTCTCCGTGGGACTTGCCACGGCGGTTACTTCTCAGTCAGCCTCCTTATCTTCGGTGTTTCTATCAGGTCCAGCGGGCTCTTCGTTGCAGACAGTTTCCTGCTGGTGACACGCAGATAGCCCATTGTGGTCATGATCGAGGCATGCCCCATCAACAACTGGATCGTCCTTAAGTCGACTCCGGCCTCAAGCAGATGTGTGGCGAAACAGTGCCTGAGGGTGTGTATACCGCCTTCCTTTGTTATGCCGGCCCTTTTCTTTGAGCTGTAGTATATCTTCTGTGCTGTGCCTATGCTCATCTGAGCGTCTCTCTGCCTGCCGTAGAAAAGCCATAACGGGGGCTTGTGCTCTTTGTAGTAGGCCCGAAGCTCTATCAATAAACGATTTGAAAGCATTGTATAACGATCTTTGTTGCCCTTTCCCTGACGAACCTTGATCATCATACGGCAGCTGTCTATGTCGCTGAGCTTCAGGTTCACCACTTCGCTTACACGTAGGCCTGCCCCATAGGTCGTCATCAACAACCCCCTGTTTCTGAGGCTCGTGGCGCACTTCAATAGCCGTTGAATCTCCTGAAAACTCAATATCTCCGGCAGCTTCTTCTGTGCCCTCATCGGCGGAATGCCCAGCCTCATTGAGTCTATTCCCAGCGTCTGCAAATAGAAGAACCTTATCCCGCAGACTACAACATTGCAGGTGCTCCACGAAAGGCGCCGCTCATCCATAAGATGCAGAAGATATGCCTGTATCTTCTCCTTGTCCAGCAGCTCCGGCGACTGGTTGTAATATTTCGCCAACCCCGCCACTGCCGACACATATGCCTCCTGTGTCTTCTGTGCAAATCTTCTGAGTTTCATGTCGTTGATCATCTTCTGCCGCAACGGTTTCATACAATACCTCCTGAGGATGGATTTTGGAGATATTGTATTAATTGACGCCTGTCAGCGTAAGTGAAGACTGATTACTGCAGAATGGATACTACGGTGAGGCTGTTAAACCTGCCGCTTTAGCGGCTTAGTTCAACAATTATTGTATGTAGTCCGTCCCACTATAATAGATGAGCTAAAAAAGATTTCAGAAAGTTACAATTATTAATAGCATTCTACTGCCGGACATTTCTCCCGATGGAAAAAGCCGCGCCAAGATAGGCTCCCACTTTATGATAACTGCGCGTCTCAGGGGTAAAAATAATAGGCTTCACTTTTTCGATATCAGGAAGTCCTTTTTCATTGAGCATGGATTCGTCTGCTTTAACATCAATGATTTCACCGATGAATTGCGTATGCAATCCAATCTCTAAGGTGTGAATTACCCTGCACTCCAAGATCAAAGGAAATTCATTTACATAAGGGGCATCAACCATGTCACTTTTTATGGGTGTAAGACCGGTGGCAGCAAATTTATCCTCATTTTTGCCCGAAACCAATCCAAAATAGTCGGCCTGCCCGGCGTACTCTTCGGATGGAATATTTACAGTGAATGCTTTTCTTTCCATAATATTTCCATAACTGTATGTTGCTTTCCTGAGCGAAATCGCAACGCAGGGAGGTTTGGAACAGCAAATTCCTCCCCATGCAATCGTCATAGCATTTGGTTTGCCGTCCTTGTCATAGGTTCCAACAACCCACACTGGCGTAGGATAAAGCAGCGTCTTTGATCCCAATGATTTCTTCATCTTATCCTCCAAATCCATACTCAGATTTATCTAATGGCCATAGCTTCTATCTCAATTATACCATTCGTCAGATATGCGCACTTCAGGGAGTAGTAGACCAGAAACTATTCTTCCTGAACTCCGCTCTTTGATTGTTTGGTAAAATAGTGCAGAATACAACTGATAATCAATAACAATGAAGATAAAAGGAAACTACCACCGACCTTGTCGGTGGCCTTAAATGCGGCAAGACTACGGACAATGTCCTTCATCTTGCCTGATAAGGAATTCTTTAAATTTCTTATTCGGCTTACCAACAATGTTGGTTCGCTTATGGAGTGGGGCCTCTGCCCCCACACCCCACCACTGACATTGTCAGTGGATTAGCTTATGATTTAATAATTTTTATTTATGTCTGATGCGCAGTAGCAGGTGTTGCTATCACGTCTATATATCA
>DATKWL010000129.1:0-6014 GCA_035529555.1 Dehalococcoidia bacterium
CCCGGGATTAACCCCGATTTCCTCAAAAGCCTCCCTGAGAGCAGTGGCTCTCAGTTCGCCATCCTCCTTATCGTATGCCCCTCCAGGGAATGAAATCTGCCCCTTATGATACATCACGCCCTGCGCTCTCTTGGTAAGCACGAAGTGCTGGTCCCCTTTGTTTTCGTATATCGGAATTAGAACAGCAGATTTTCTATATCCCTCTTTGAAGATAACCTGCCTCTGCCTTGAGGACAGGATTTCTCTTATCTTCTGTCTCCAGTCGGCTCTCGTAATCAATTATGTCCCTACCTGTCCTTTTCAGACAAATTATGCTTCCGCCAGAGCTCTTCGACTTTCTGCCTCAGCTTTTCGAGGTCCGAGTCGTTCTCAATCACCACATCGGCATGCTTCGCCCTCTGAGATATAGGAGATTGCGATTTGATACGGGCTCTAGCCTGCTCTTCTGTGAAATTCTTTTGCCTGACAAGGCGATTTATCACGGTAGCTTCCGGTGAAACAGTAACCCAGACCTGGTCTACCAAATCAGTCCACTTAGCTTCGACAAGTAAGGTGGCCTCCAGAACCACTACTGCGACACCCTGACGTCGCAGTTCTTCCAGCCTTCGCTCCACTATCCGATGCATCAGCGGATGCATGATACTGTTGAGCCGCTTCAGTGCTTTGGAATCATTGAACACGGGTTTGGCAAGTTTGCTTCGGTCTATTTCGTCATTCTTACCCAGTATATCTTTACCGAAAGCAGCTATTACTTTATGCCAGGCTTCAGAGCGCGGTTGGAAGGCCTCATGTCCCACTTTATCAGCATCAACGACAACAGCCCCCAGGTCCGAGAGCATCTTAGCCACGGTGCTCTTGCCACTCGCTATGCCGCCGGTAAGGCCGATTACAATCATTGCGCCATCCTGCAAAGGAGCCCAAGCCTTGCAAGCTTGGGCTCCTTGACTAAACTCTTATTTATGCTGCTCTGACAACACAACGCCGCTTTTAACTCTCGGAGAGTATGCCAGCGAGATCCCCGTCGAACTCCTTGAGGAAATTATGCATATCCAGCACATCATTTATCTCAACTACGGCAGCCCAGGCAAACCTATCATATTCGCCTTCTGTCAGGTCGGTAATCATCTTTTCAATATTCGCTTCCCTGACCACAATAGCAACCAGGCCCTGGGTCTGGCAATGACTGCAGGAAACGTTGAAAAGCCAGATAGAATCCTCATGTCCTATAATCTCTATATCTGTAACCTGATAAGTATGACCGCAACTATCACACTTAATCATTGTGAACAAACGCTTCAGGAACGCTTCACGCATCAGTAGCAGTCCCCATCAATCTATGTACTGCGAACTTATTAAGGCCCTTGCTTGCCTTTGTCAAAGTCCGAGAGGTCGAGGCTCTCTATGAATTCGCGGAACGCTGACATCCTCTCCAACTCTTCAGGAGAAACATCGACAGGGTTCTCTCGAGCCGGGGCCGGTTTGCCTGTCGTCGGGTCGATGACGATTCCCGCCTTATCGAGCACGGATTCTTCCGCAAAGATAGGCACCTTCACTCTCACTGCCAAGGCTATAGCGTCGCTGGGGCGAGAATCAACCTCTAAATTCTTTCCGTTGACCGAAAGTACAATTTTAGCGTAAAAGGTGTCATTGCGCAGGTCGCAGACAATAATCGAATTGACGGTAGCACCCAGAGTCGAGATAACTGAACTCAGCAGGTCGTGAGTAAGAGGTCGAGGTACTGCAACTTCCTGAAGCTTAACAGCAATAGCATCAGCCTCGGCAGGACCTATCCATATGGGAAGATAACGCTCTGCTGCTTTCTCCTTCAGGATCACCACCCGCTGGTAATTCAGCATGCTGACCCTGATGCTTTCAATCGTCATTTCTACCATAGCAATCCTCAATTAAGGTTAATTTTAAACCTGTCAAACCCCACTGTCAATCCAGCTTCGAACGCAACTTTATATTGACAATACCTACCCTTTGGTCTATATTTTTAGATTGTCGGAAAGGGCGGTTAGCTCAGCGGTTAGAGCGCTGCGTTGACATCGCAGAGGTCACTGGTTCAAATCCAGTATCGCCCACCATATTGGAACTAATACATATCAGTGGTAAAAGATACAAGAAATTAGCATCGCCGGAACCTCTCGTTCTGCAGGGGCGGGAGGTTCTATTTTCGAATAAAAACCGAAGAGAGTTCACAGTGGCTGATAAAGAAAAAAAGGATGCCCATAAGACTGAACGGCTGGAGATTATTCGACACTCGGCATCTCATATCATGGCCGAAGCAGTAGCCTCGCTATTTCCCGATGTGAAGTTCGGTATCGGCCCCTCCACCGTAGATGGCTTCTATTACGATTTCGACCTGCCCCGGTCTCTAACGCCGGAGGACCTCGGCGCAATAGAGGCGATGATGCAGAAAATCATCGCCGGTAACGGGCCCTTCACCAGAGAAGAAGTAGACAAAAAGACAGCCAGCAAGCTGTTCAGTGTCCAGCCTTACAAGCTAGAACTCATCGATGAATTGCCCGACAAGACTGTAACGATTTACCGGCAGGGTTCATTCCTAGATATGTGCCGTGGCCCTCATGTGAACTCGACGGGAGAGGTTAAAGCATTCAAGCTGCTCAGCATAGCCGGCGCTTACTGGAGAGGCGACGAACACCGCCCCATGCTGCAGCGAATCTACGGCACGGCTTACGAGACCAAGAAGGAATTGGAGGATTACCTCAACAAGCTTGTCGAGGCAGCGAAGCGTGACCATAGAAAAGTAGGCAAAGCGCTCGACCTGTTCAGCCTTCACGAAGAGGCAGGTGCCGGGCTGGTTTACTGGCATCCCAAGGGTGCTTTAGTGCGCCACGAAATCGAGGATTTCTGGAGGAAAGAGCATTTCAAGCGCGGTTATGACATTGTGTATACACCCCATGTCGCCAAGCTTGACCTCTGGAATATAAGCGGGCACCTGGAGTACTATCGTGACAGCATGTACTCTCCCATGGAAATGGAGGGACAGAACTATCAGGTTAAACCTATGAACTGTCCGGGGCATATTCTGATGTATAAGTCTCAGCTCCGCAGCTATCGTCAGCTTCCGCTGCGCTGGGCGGAGCTGGGCACAGTGTATCGCTGGGAAAGGTCTGGCGTGCTCCACGGCTTGACCCGTGTGCGTGGCTTCACACAGGACGATGCCCATATTTTCTGCCGTCCTGACCAGTTGGAAGACGAAGTCGTCGGAGTGGTAGAGTTCGCCTTATTCATGCTCAGAACCTTTGGTTTCGATGAATACGAGGTTATGCTCTCCACACGACCCGATAAATACGCAGGCACACTTGAAGTATGGGAACAGGCCACCGAAACGCTGAAAAGGGCCCTGACTCGCCTCAATATACACTATGAAATAGACCCGGGTGAGGGTGTATTCTACGGGCCTAAAATCGATATTTCGCTCAAGGATTCGCTGGGACGAACCTGGCAGGGCCCAACGACACAGGTGGATTTCAATCTCCCTGAGCGTTTCGATGTTAACTATATAGGCGAAGATGGGGCGGCACACCGTGTGGTCATGGTACATCGCACCGTCCTTGGGAGCATGGAACGATTTATGGGCTGCCTCATCGAACACTACGGCGGGGCATTTCCGGTTTGGCTGTCTCCGGTACAAGCGGTGATGATAACGATTGCAGACCAGCATAGTGAATATGCTCGCAAGGTAGCTGCCGAACTTAGAAGCGAAGGCGTAAGAGTAGAGGTGGATGAGCGAAGCGAGCGCATGAATCTAAAGATTCGCGAGGCACAGCTTCAGAAAATCCCCTATATGCTAATTGTTGGCGCGGAGGAGGTGGGCAGTTCCACAGTTACTGTTCGGCTGCGCGACGGCCAGAACTTAAGGGCTCAACCCCTTCCCGAGTTCAAGAAGCGGATAATATCAGCCATAGAGACAAAGAGCACGACAATCTAGAAACAAAAGAGGGTGCAGAGGGCTTTCGCCCTCTGCACCCGTTTGATTTATTTCGAATATTATGTTATAAGAAATAACAGTTTACTTGGGGAGGTAGTGAGTATTAGAGAATACAGGGTCAACGAGAAGATAAAGGGCAAAGAGGTCAGGGTTATTGGGGAAAACGGCGAGCAACTCGGCGTTATGACAGTGCGTGATGCTCTCCAGACTGCCCGAGAGAAGAATACCGACCTGGTGGAGGTAGCCCCCACCGCTCAACCCCCTGTGTGCCGTATGCTCGATTTCGGCAAGTTCAAATACGAGCAGGCCAAAAAAGAACGCGAATCTCATAAAAAACAAAAGGTAATCTCACTCAGACAGGTCAGGTTGCGCCCGAAGACAGGTGACCACGACCTGGATGTTAAAGTAGCTATAGCGAGCAAGCTCCTTGAGAAGGGTAATAAAGTCAAGTTTGTGGTTATCTTTCGCGGTCGCGAAATGACTCATCCCCAACTGGGGAAACAGATGTTAGATAAAGTAGTGACTGCTCTTGCGGAAAAGGCAACGGTGGAAAGACCGCCCGCCATGGAAGGAAACGCAATGAGCCTGATCCTGGGTCCCCAGAGTAACAAGCAGGTGAAAAAAGAAAAGGATAAAGAGCAGGCAGGAGAAACTGTAAATGCCTAAGATAAAAACACACAAGGGAGCCAAGGCCCGTTTCGATATAACCGGTACTGGCAAAATCATGCGCGTAAAGATTGGCAAAAGCCACCTTCGTACCAGGAAGCCCAAGCGGACACGCCGTCTATTCGATGAAACCATGCCTCTGCACCCCACAGCAAGAAAGCGGGTAAGAAGACTGCTGGGGGTCTGAAGAACGCAGGTTTAATTTCATCGTAACGGTTCTAATTTTTAGTGGAGGAGGATTCCTTTGCCCCGAGTAAAGGGTGGAGTTACCAAACGACACCGTCATAAAAAAGTTCTGAATCTAACCAAGGGACATAAGGGCACTAAGCATCGTCTCTACAGACGAGCCCACGAGTCTATGATGCACTCCCTCTCCTATGCCTATGCTCACCGCAAGGATCGCAAGGGGGATATGCGGCGGCTGTGGATTGCCAGAATCAACGCAGCTTCAAGACTGAACGGCCTCTCCTACAGCAAGTTTATTGAAGGCCTGAGTAAAACAGGTATAGAGATTGACCGCAAAATACTTGCCGAACTGGCTGTAAACGACCCCCCTGCTTTCGCCAAATTGGTGGCAACAGCCAAGGAGAACGTCTCAGAAGCCCATGATAAAAAAGCTTGAAGAGCTCCGCGCGAAAGCATTAAAAGAGCTCGACAGCATCAAAGACCCTAAAAGTCTCGAGGCTTGGCGCATCAACTATCTCGGCAGGAAAAGCGAACTTACCCAGATATTGAGAGCGCTGGCCTCGCTTCCTGTAGAGGAAAGACGCACCGCAGGAGCCGCCGCCAACGAGCTCAAATCATTTCTGGAACAGAGCCTGACCCAGCGCGAAGTGGTAATCAAAGAAGCGGAGATAGCCAGGGCTATTGAGAAGGGTCGGCTCGATGTCACCCTGCCGGGTTATCCCGCCACACTGGGGCGACTGCATCCCACCACTCAAATTCTGCACCAGATGTGTGACATCTTCGTAGCTATGGGGTTCGAGGTCGTCGAGGGTCCCGAGGTAGAATGGGACTACTACAACTTCGAGGCGCTCAACATTCCCCAGGACCACCCCGCTCGCGATATGTGGGCCACCATGTGGATGGATTACCAGAACGAAAAAGGTGAGCGCAACATGTTGCTGCGCACGCATACCTCACCCATGCAGATTCGAGTGATGGAAAACAGGCAACCCCCAGTGCGAGTTATTGTGCCGGGCAAGGTCTATCGCTACGAGGCAACCGATGCCACCCACGAAGCCATGTTCTATCAGGTAGAGGGGTTTGCCGTTGATAAGAATATCACCATGGCAGACCTGAAAGGAACGCTATTCGAGTTCGCCAGAAGGCTTTTCGGCAAAGAAAGAAAAGCCAGGTTCAGATGCGATTACTTCCCCTTCGTCGAGCC
>DATKWL010000130.1:0-6314 GCA_035529555.1 Dehalococcoidia bacterium
TAGCTCTGCTGGCGATGGTGGACACACTTTACTACCTTGCCAGGACTGGACGCATCGCCAGGGCAGCGGCCTGGGCTGCCACGTTACTGGATATGAAACCCGTACTCGAGCATACGCCCGCCGTAGGAGAAACAACGCCGGTGGCGCGTCCCAGGACGAGGTCGAAGGCTGTTCAACTCATGCTCAAGCTGATGGCGGAGAGAGTAGGCAACTCAAAAGTACACGTGATAGTGCACCACGCTGACGAACTCGAAGATGGAGAGAAGCTGAAGGAAACAATTGGTTCAAAATTCAAGTGTGCGGAGCTTTATCTCACGGAGTTCACCCCGGGAATGGGCGTTCATGCAGGTCCCGGCATCCTTGCTATATCCTTTTTCGTTGACTGACAGGTCAGTCCAATTTACGGGTAAACAGTCACTCTTCGAGGCCGCGTTGAGAATCGCCGGGCAAATGACACAACCGACAGCAGCAGCACCATAATTGCAGCAAAGGTTATCACGATATCGAAGGGAAGAAAATCTATCAGCGCCCGATGCTCTTCATTCAAATTCCTGCTCCACTTACCTCATTTAAAAGCGTAATCCTCTAATACCCTGGGCAACCTGTTTTGTCTCTTCAAGTAGAGAATAAATACTCATATCACTCAAGTCTTTAGAGAGCTTGCTGGCAGTGGTCTCCACAAGCTCCTCACTAGTAAAGACGTCGAGAAGGCTGTCAGTGTTCCTCTCCCCTTTAGATTCTTTAGTCGGAGACGGCTCTGCAGCACCCTGCTGGCCCTTCTCCAGAACCTGCGATTTCTCATTACCCATTAATATTGCCTCCTTCGCATCGCCTCATAACAACAAGTCGCAATTCGACTCACCTGAAACCAGGCCTTTAATTGCTGTATATTTTCAGAAGTTTCAGTGGCCAAATCATAATCTATGGTAACAGCCCTGTGAATAGCCTAACCGTTCAAATCTGATTAGGAAATCGTACATGAGAAATCTGTACTCGCTTTAAGTACTTCATACATACCGAAACATACTGTTTCTGGAATATAAGTGTGAGGTAAAGAGAGCTAAAAGCGCCTCCGAGCTCTGGAACAACTGCTTCGCTTGACACAAGGTCAGACAAAAAGTTATGCTACTTCGTAAAGCACAAGAATCAGTGAAATTGAAAGAGGTAACTATGAGCAAGCTTCTGGAAAAGTTGGAACGAATCTCTGAGGGCAGCGGTCAACCCTTCGGTTTCGGCGCTGCAGTGAACAGAACTAAAATCTCCCCCATGCTTATAATAGCCAGTGTGCCTGCGGTTAACACACAATTGACAGGCGTTGCCGATAAAGAAGGTATAGATGCCATATTAATCACGGTGGAGAATCTGGCGAAAGATAAAAAAGGCCTGGCCAAAATCGACAACACTAAAATTGGTGTCCCCTGGGGCGTATCTATGGATGCGGTGACCCTGGAAGATATCGAACAGCTCATCGGAATGGGCTGCGATTTTGTTATTTTCGGCCCGGCCAAGACCCCCGCTGCAGTCCTGAATGAAGACAAAATCGGCAAGGTGCTTAAGATTGACCCCACTCTGACAGATAGCATGATAAGGGCGATAAGCCGCCTTTCTGTCGATGCGGTGTTCCTCAGCCCGGGCAGCGAGGACGAACCTCATTTCACCGTCCAGCAGTTAATGGCGTATGAGCGTCTGGCTGGCGGCACGGGCAAACACCTCCTGGCAGCATTCCCACCCAGCAAGCCCCCTGCTGATATAGAGAGCCTGTGGGGATTGGGGGTGCGGGGACTAGCGGTAGATTTGACAGATGAGCAGCCGGAGCAGAGGCTGGCTCAAATAAAAGAAGCCATCCAGAAGCTGCCCGCTACACGGAAAAAGTCAAAGGAAAAAATCAGAGCAACCTTACCGATGGCAAAGGCCTCCGAAGAAAGGACGGAATCTGAAGAGGACGACGAGGAATAGGCTTAGCGCAATACGAACGTCAGAATAATGAGGAGTACAATCATAGCTCCGGCCAGTACCCCTATCTTTTTCAGGTCGTCTCTTACATATTGATAGCTTGCCAGCATTCTGCTCTGGGACGGGGTCACCTTTGACTGTACCTTCGGTTGGACTTTAGGAGCAGGGCTCTTTTCCGCGCTGGCTACAGCTACTTTCTCTTTAGGTTGCGCCGGGGCAGCTTGCTGTTCAGAGAAACGTCGTAACGGCTGCTTTTTCTTTCTTGTCCTGCTAAGCTCCGAGTATCTTGCCGCACGTTTGCTCGATTTCCTGGTCATCGTCGTTTTTCCTTTAGGAACCTGCCTTTATTTTAAGCCCTACCTACAAGCCAATTTTCACTCATTCTAGTCCCTTAAGCCAGTTTTGGCAAGTAGCAAAATAGAGCCTCTAATAGACACGGGCATTTCGGTGTGCTAGACTTGGCTTGACGAGGGCAATTCATGAATGCCAGCACTCGCGAAGCAACGTTATATGAGAAGCTAGGCGATTCTGTGGTGCGCTGCCAGGTCTGCCAGTGGCGCTGTGTTATCAGACCACAGAAGCACGGATTGTGCCAAGTGCGCCAGAACAGAGACGGCACCCTATATATCTTGAACTATAGCGAGGTCTCATCGGCGGCGGTAGACCCCATCGAGAAAAAGCCTTTGTTCCACTTCCATCCCACAACTATGGTCTTTTCTCTGGGCGGTTGGGGCTGCAATTTCCACTGCATACACTGCCAGAACTGGCAGATATCCTGCACAGCGCCCTGGGAACAAAAGCGAGGTTCACAGCAAATATCCCCTGAGCAGTCAGTCAAACTGACAAAACAATATGGCTGCGAGGGAATTGCATGGACCTACAACGAACCCGCCATCTGGCTGGAGTACACCCTGGATGCTGCAAAGCTGGCTAAGAAGGAAGGGCTTTATACCGTTTATGTAACCAATGGCTATTCTACCCCTGAAGCCCTGGATGCCATGGGGCCTTACCTCGATGCCTGGCGGGTCGATGTCAAAGGATTTTCCGACTCTTTTTACATGAAACTTGCCAAAATATCGAAATGGAAGGGGATTCTCGAGGTCGCCGAGAGGGCAAAAAATAAATGGAACATGCATGTCGAGGTAGTCACCAACATCATACCCACCATGAACGACGACGATGCGCAGCTTGAGGACATAGCTAAATGGATAAAAGAGCGCCTGGGCGAACTCACCCCCTGGCATGTCACCCGCTTCTATCCCCAGCACGAACTACAGGATATTCCAGCTACACCTGTTTCAACGCTCGAACGGGCTTATGATATCGGGCAAAAGGCCGGGCTTCGCTTCATCTATGTGGGCAACCTTCACGGCCATAAAGGGGAGAACACCAACTGTTATTCCTGCGGCCGACTTGTAGTGCAACGTGTAGGCTATCAGACTAAGATAGTGGGTCTCAAAGGCTCCAAATGTCGTTTCTGCGGAGCAGAACTCAATTTTAGGACTAAATCCTAAAAAGAGGAGGCCACGATGATTAGAGAGCCTGTCGTAGCGGGTCAATTCTATCCCAGAGCGCCTTCCTCACTGGAAGCCCAGATAAGCAAATTTATCGACAAAAAAGCCCCCAAAGAAGAGATTATCGGGCTGGTCTTGCCTCACGCAGGGTATGTCTACTCCGGAGCAGTGGCTGGGGCCACGATTTCCAGAATCAAGCTTAAAGATACCTTCGTAATCATGGGCCCCAACCACACAGGGTACGGCAAACCATTCAGTATCATGACTCAGGGGACATGGGAAATGCCGCTGGGCAAGGTGGAGATCGATTCTCAACTGGGCAAGAAGATTCTGGAAGAGTCTGGCAATCTGGAAGAGGATGTGGTGGCGCACTTGCATGAGCACTCTATCGAGGTACAGATACCATTTTTGCAATATCTCAAGTTGGATATTAAGATAGTACCTATCGTGCTCTCGCATGCTCCCAGGGCTGTGTATAAAGAAATCGGCAAAGCTATAGCCAGAGCAATCAAGGAATCGCAGACAGAGGCTGTAATCATAGCCAGCAGCGATATGACACATTACGAGTCGCAGGAGTCCGCCAGGAAGAAGGATACGCAGGCTATAAACGCCATGCTGAAACTGGATGAAGACGAACTCCTGAAGCGAGTAGAGGAGATGAAAATCTCTATGTGCGGCTATGCCCCGGCGGCAACCCTCATCGCAGCAGCCCGGGAGTTGGGTGCAAAGCGTGCAGAGCTGGTTAAGTACCAGACCAGCGGCGACATAACAGGTGATTATTCCGGTGTGGTGGGCTACGCAGGCATATTGCTGATGAAGTGAAGGTAGGGGAGCGATGAAACATGAACAGATGCATCCACTAACGAAGCTGGCTAAAGAGACCGTGGAGACCTATGTCCGAAACAGAAAGCTTCCCCAGCCCAAAGAACTGACGCCGGAGATGAAAGAAAAGGCAGGTGTTTTCGTCAGCATCAAGAAGCACGGCTCGCTCAGGGGTTGCATCGGCACATTCGAACCCACAACTGTAAACGTTGCCCAAGAAATAATATCCAATGCGGTAAGCTCGGCCACACGAGACCCCCGCTTCTCGCCGGTAACCCCTGCCGAGCTTCCCGACATCACCTACAGCGTGGATGTCCTAACCAGCCCAGTGCCTGTAAATAGCATTAAAGATCTCGACCCCAGGAAATACGGTGTAATCGTGGAGAGCGTTGGACGACGAGGTTTGTTGCTCCCTGACCTCGAAGGCGTGGACACCGTGGAGCAGCAGATTCAAATCTGCCGCCAGAAAGCCGGCATCTACCCCGACGAACCGGTAAAGCTGTATAAGTTCGAGGTCAAGCGGTATCGGTGACATTGCTATTCTAAAATCCCAAGGTCAGGAGAAGTGAAGCAACCTAAGAAACCCAAAGGTCCGGACCTGTTCCAGCGGGCTGGCGAAAGGCTATTGGAACACGAGGCTCCTCTTGCTGCCCGCATGAGGTCCAGGAACTTCGATGAGTTCGTGGGGCAGGAGCATATTGTGGGCGAGGGGCGGGTGCTGAGAAAAAGCATCGACTCAGACCAGCTTCCCTCCATTATCTTCTGGGGGCCTCCGGGCAGTGGCAAGACTACTCTAGCCAATCTCATCGCTAACATTACCAAATCGCACTTCAGTCCAATCTCTGCTGTAGCCTCAGGCGTCGCTGACCTGAGACGCATCGTTGATGAAGCCAAAGAACGCCGGGGATTATATAATCAAAGGACAATTCTATTCATCGACGAAATCCACCGCTTCAACAAGTCCCAGCAGGATGCCATCCTCCCCTATGTGGAGGACGGCACGGTTACACTTATCGGCGCTACCACCGAGAACCCCTCCTTCGAGGTAATCTCTCCCCTGCTCTCCCGATGCCGCGTGTTCACCCTGAATGCGCTCACCGAGGAACAGGGCAGGCAAATCATCCAGAATGCACTGCAGGATGAAGAACGCGGTCTGGGTAAGATGAAGGTCGAATTGGACAAAGACGCTTTCGATTTCTTATTAGTTATGTCAAATGGCGATGCTAGAGTTGCGCTCAACGCCCTGGAGCTAGCAGCCTCGACAACAGCACCTTCGGAGGATGGCAAACGCCATATCGCACTTCCTGCCATCGAGGACGCTATCCAGCACCGCGCCCTGCTCTACGATAAAGCCGGCGAGGAGCACTACAACATCATCTCGGCGCTGCATAAATCGCTCCGTGGCTCAGACCCCGATGCCTCGCTCTACTGGCTGGGGCGGATGCTCGAAGCCGGAGAAGACCCGTTATACATAGTCCGTAGATTAATCAGGTTCGCCTCGGAGGATGTGGGCATGGCCGACCCGCAGGCGCTGGTTATCGCCACCGCCGCACAGCAGGCGGTACACTTTATAGGCATACCAGAAGGCAATCTGGCTCTGGCTCAGGCAGTGGTCTACCTGGCCACTGCTCCCAAGAGCAATTCACTTTACACAGCCTACGGCAAGGTACAGCAGGATGTGGCGAAGACAAGAAATGACCCTGTGCCGTTCCATCTGCGTAATCCCGTTACAGGCCTGATGCGCAATGTGGGCTATGGCAAAGGTTACAAATACGCCCATGACTTCCCCGGGCATTTCGTCCCGCAGCAGAACCTGCCCGACTCGCTTAAGGGGAAAAGATATTACCATCCCAGCGACCAGGGCTTGGAGCGAGAAATCGACAACAGGCTCAAGAGATGGCATGGGTACGGTAAGAGTGACAAACAAACTGAGAAAGAGGGCAAGCCATGACCGAGACAAGAGTGAAATTCCCCAGCGGCAATCTCACCCTCGAGGGTATCACAACGATACCTGAAGGCAAGGGA
>DATKWL010000131.1:0-15063 GCA_035529555.1 Dehalococcoidia bacterium
CCGACAGCATGGGGCGTGTCTGAGACATCCCGCTGGGGTCTCCTATCTGGGCGGTCCAATCACCTACGATGAGCACCACCTGATGCCCCAGCTCCTGAAACTGGCGCAGCTTCCTCATACCGACCACATGCCCCATGTGAATATCGGGACGGCTGGGGTCGAAGCCCATCTTAAGCCGCAATTTCTTGCCCGCCTCAAGCTGGCGTCTGAGCTCTTCCTCTACTATTATCTCGGCGACGCCGCGCTTCAATATGAACTCAAGTCTGTTATCAGACATTTTTCGCTCCGGCCAAAGGTCTCTTTAATAATGCTCTGGCATGCTCGACATCCTTGCCAATCTGCTCCGCCAGTTCCTCAGGCGAGGCAAACTTCATCTCAGGACGCAGATGCTCCACCAGTTCGATGGTGAGGTTCTCACCGTAGATGTCTCTGTCGAAATCCAGAAGATACACTTCTACACTCCGTTCCCCTCCGCCGAAGGTTGGCCTCTTGCCGATATTGGTCACCGACTGATATACTTCATCTCCAATATAAGCCAGTGTAGCATAGACACCGTCATGAGGCAGCGCTTGCTCAGAATCCACATTTATATTAGCTGTGGGAAAGCCCAGAACACGTCCTCGCTCCACACCATCCACCACCGCACCGCTCAGCTTGAAATATCTGCCCAGCAGCTCGTTCGCCAACTTCATATCACCGTGACTTAGAGCCTGCCTCACCACTGTGCTGCTGACCAAGGAGCTTTCTATCATCAACGGTTTCACCACATCTACTGTGAAGTCGAGTTCCTCGCCCAGCAATTTCAGGACTTCAGCATTCCCCTCCCTGCCATGTCCTAAAGCGAAATTGGGGCCAATCACCAGACCCTTCATCCGTAGATACTGCTTTAGATAGGTAACGAAATCACGAGCGCTGATTGCAGCGACTTCAGTAGTAAAGGTAATAGGGACAACCAGGTCCACACCGAGGCTTTTGAGCAGACTGACCCGCTCTTCTACTGTAGTCAGACGGGCTAATTTTGCTCGGTGAGATAGAACAGCCTTCGGATTGCTGCTGAATGTCACTACACCGCTGAGGAGGCCATCTCTGGCAGCCTGTTGAGTCAGCTTACCCAGGAGATGTTTGTGACCCAGATGAACTCCATCGAAAACCCCCACGGCAAGCAGGGTATCACGCTTTGGTTTGATGCTCGATAGTTCGGATACTATTTGCACGTTGCTCAGTTCGAAACAAGAAAATTAACAGAATGATATTTTAGGGCAACAGCATAGTTACGTCAAGAAAGCGATGATGGCTTTCGGCATCTCCGATTAGGTCTGTATGCCTTCTAATCCCACAAAGTTTATCGAATCCTAATAATACTCTGAAAGTCCCCTGTACTACCCAACATCGCACGACCTCAGGAATCCCCTATGGTGTGAGCTTGACACAAGCTTCGACCATTGCTAAACTATATAGAAGGGCAGTTTTTCAGCGATGACGCTGAGTCGTATGCGATACACAAGTAGAGGCATGCCTGAACTTCTTTGCGAGTATCAGGCAAGCCTCTATTCATGGTAAACCAATAAACAAGAGAGGAGCAGTAGAAAGTGGCTGTAATTGAAAAATTCCAGGAGGTGCTGGCTAAACGGCACCAGTATGCCAAAGATTGGAAAGCGCAACATACCAATAAAGTCATCGGCTGGCTTTGCTCCTATTCGCCCGTGGAGATTATATATGCCTCAGGCATGCTCCCAGTGCGAATCCTGGGCAGCCACGAGGTCCAGGATGTCACCGACAGATACCTTTTCCCCACAGTCTGCCCTTTCTCCCGCGATGCCCTGGCTCAAGGACTGAAGGGCCGATACGACTACCTCGACGGAATCACCATGGCACGTACCTGCTCCCACGTACAGGGCACATTCGATAACTGGAAAAACTATATTCCCACCCCCCTCAAGTACTACATATGGATGCCGAACCATTTACAAAGCCCCCGGGCGAAGCCCTTGCTGGTACAGGAATATAAATCGTTTATTCAAGCGTTAGAGAAATTTACGGGGAAAAAGATTACTGACCAAGACCTGGATAAAGCTATAGAGCTGTATAACACAAACCGCAAGCTGATGAAGCAGGTCTACGAGTTCAGAAAACAGGAGGAGCCGCCCATCACTGGCGCCGAGTGTATGGAGATGGTCGTAGCCAGCCAGTTGATGGATGTGGCAGAGCACAATAAGCTGCTGGAGCAATTGCTCAAGGAGCTGCCGAACAGAAAGCTCGAACGCAATGTTGGAGTACGCCTGATGATGGTAGGCAGCGAGATGGATGACATCGTGTTCGTCAAGATGATGGAGACGCTTAACTGCACTGTCGTTATTGACGAACACTGCACCGGAAGCCGCTATTTCTGGGATGAGGTTAAACCGGGTAAAGACCCCATAGCAGCAATAGCAGCCCGCTATGTCGACCGCTGGCCCTGCCCCGCTGCGGCTGCTGATTTCAAGACGAGGGGAGACCGTATCCTTCAACACGCCAAAGACTGGAATAGTCAGGGTGTGCTCGTCTACCAGCAGAAATTCTGCGACCCGCATGAATTCGATATCCCCTGGCTTCTTAAGAATTTCAAAGACATCAATATACCCACCCTTGTTCTCGAGTTCGACGTCACTATCCCCTTCGGCCAGTTCCGCACTCGAATCGAGGCCTTCCTGGAGATACTTGAACTCGAATTAGTATAAGAGCACGTTCACTACTGATAAATAAAGCGGAGGCAAACGAAGAATGACAGTCAAAACAAAATATAAGACCAAGCCTCTGGATTGCTGGCAATGGGGCAAGGAGCTAAGACTCGAGGCTTACAAAGACCTGACCAGTGGACACGAGCAGGGAAAAATCCTCGTTCTGGGCTGTGCAGCTACTCCCTATGGTATACTCGCTGGCCTCGGCGATTTCGTATTCCTCGCTGGCGAACCTTACGGAGCAAGTGTAGCGGCTGACCCGCCAGCCTCAATCCCCGCTATGGAGTGCTACGAGGCACGGGGATATGCCCGCGACATGTGCGGTTACATGCGCAACTTCCTGGGTACCATGTTCCTAGATAAGTACTATTTCACCGGTGGCCCATTCCCCAAATTCGACTTTGCCTGGAGCGTCAGGCACTGTCCCGCCGGGCATCCCAAGTGGCATCAAATAGTCTCCGAATACCAGGGCATCCCCATGTACTATGTGGACGACGAAACGATGCTGTCCTCGGATGGTAGCCAGGAAGCCAGACTAGAGTATGTCGCCGGGCAGTATCTGGACAGCATCGAATGGATGGAGAAGGTCACCAAAAGAAAGTTCGACGATGAAAAAGCCATCGAGGCGATGCGCAACTATTTCCATAATGAAGCCCTGTGGGGCGAGATTAACCTGCTCAACGGCGCTATTCCAGCACCCCTAGATATAAAGAGCATGTTCGCCCTTATGCCTATCTCCATGCTGAGAAGACACGAAAAGGTTGCCACCCAGTTCCTGGAGACACTCAGAGACGAGTTGAAAGATCGCATAGCTAACCAAATAGCTGCTGTACCCAATGAGAGCTACAGAATGTGCATGCTGACTCCACCTCCGTGGAGCTTCCTCAAGGTATTCCGCTATCTCGAGAACTTCGGCGTAGTGTTTGTGGGCACTTACGTCTATCTCATCAATTCAGGCGAAGTTAAGTTCCTCTATGACGAGGGCAAGGTGGTGCCTGCCACTGTCCCTGAGAAGCGTCCCGGCTGGAAGCAAATGAAGAACAGGGAGGACCTCTGCCGAACGGTGGCGCGCTGGCGGGCTGAGCATCCCTTCCAGTCTCATCTGGATACAAGGAAGAAGGAATACGTTATCATGTTCAATCACTGGAAAGCTAACGCTTACCTTTTGCTGATAAATCGTGGCTGCATACCTATGACCACGAGCATGTACGACTTCCAGCGCGACCTCAATAAGCAAGGCATCCCGACATCGATGTTCGAAGGAAACTTCGCCGATTGTAGAGATATAGACGAGACAGGAGTGCTCGACAGGTTAGAGACCTTCCTGGAAGGGCAGGGAATACACAAAATCTCAGACTGATTGAATAGATGGCCCAATTAATTACCCAAGCAATAGCAGTGAGGTGAAAAAATGATAACTGCAGGGATCGACGTCGGGGCCAAGACGATAAAGGTTGTTATCGTAAAAGATAACAAGGTCGTGGCCCGCGCCATAAATCCAACAGGCTTTGAGCCGCTGGTGACAGCCGAGAAGACCATGGATGAGGCTGCAAAGCAAGCTGGTATATCTCGGAAAGATATAAACAAGGTCTACGCCACCGGCGCTGGCAGAAAGAGCATACCCTTTGCCGATCACAATGTCACAGAGGTTACTGCCGACGCCAAGGGTACAAACTATCTTCTCCCCTCGGTGAGAACAATCGTCGACATAGGCGCAGAAGAGGCACGCGGCATAGCTACCGATGCCGCTGGTAAAGTAGTCGACTTTGCTAAAAATGACAAATGCGCTGCCGGTGCCGGCGCCTTTGTAGAGAGCATGTCCCGGGCGCTGGAAGTGACTGTGCCACAGATGATTGAAATCTCACATAAATCGACCAAAGAGGCACCGATAAACGCTACCTGCGCGGTCTTCGCCGAGTCTGAGGTGGTTTCGTTAATCCACACCAAAATTGATAAAGCCGATATTGCCAATGCTGTCCACGATGCCATCGCATCAAGAGTATGCTCAATGGTACGCAGAATACCCATAGAGAAAGACGTAGTTCTAATCGGCGGGGTAGCTAACAATAGCGCCATCGTCGCAGTCATGAAAAAACATCTTGGTGTCGAAGTAGGGGTTCCAGAGAATCCAGAGTTCGTTGGCGCTCTGGGAGCCGCTCTTCTGGCAGCAGCCTAAGCGAGAAAGGGAGAACAAGATGACAACAGAGTTTTACAGATGGACAGAGAATACCTGGAGGTCTCCTGACATTGATTGGCACAAGGCAGAGACCCTTGTGGCAGGTATCGATGTCGGCTCAGTGAGTTCTCAGGCAGTTATCCTTGCCGATGACAAGATATACGCCTTTTGTAACACGCGTACCGGCTCCAACAGCCCTGACAGCGCTAAAAAAGCCTTGAGCATAGCTCTTAACGGCACTGACATCAAGCCAGAGAATATTCAATATTTCGTGGGAACAGGCTACGGAAGAGTAAATATCCCTATGGCCAAGAAGGCAATAACCGAGATAGCCTGTCACGCCCGGGGGGCAAATTACATGGGTGGCCCGGCAATTAAGACTATTCTGGACATGGGCGGCCAGGACCTTAAAGGAATCCATTGCGATGAGAAGGGCAAGGTAACCCAATTCTTGATGAACGACAAATGCGCTGCGGGCACAGGGCGCGGCATGGAGGTAATGGCTGAACTACTGCAAGTCCCCATCGTGGATGTAGGCAAAATGTCGCTGGAGGTCAAGGAAGAACCAGAGCCGGTAAGCAGCACCTGTGTTATCTTCGCCAAATCAGAGGCAATCGGGCTGCTCCGCGGCGGCTGGACCAAGAATATGGTGCTCGCCGCTTACTGTGCGGCTATGGCTCACAGGGTAGTAGGCTTGCTCCAACGAATCGGAATCGAAAAAGAGTTTGTTATCACTGGAGGCATCGCCAAGAATATCGGTGTAGTCAGCAGGATAGAGAAAGAATTGAATATTAAGGCAATGCCATTGCAACCCGACCCCCAAATCGCCGGTGGCCTGGGAGCTGCTCTCTTCGCCAGAGACCTCTTCTTGAAATCAAAGAAGGCTGCCTGATTGGAGAAAAATGTTTGGTTGGCTTTTAAGAAAGCTTGCAATAACAACCAATTATATTGCCAACTATGGTTATACTGACGGGTCAGGAGATTGGTACATCGTTGTCGATAGCGATAAGTGCGACGGTTGTGGCAAGTGCGTAGAAGCCTGTCCCCGAAATGTACTCGAAGTGATAACCGATGACTATGACGACCTTGTGGTAGCGATAAGGAAGGAACATCACAAGAACGTCAAATATGTCTGCGCTCCCTGCAAACCAACGAGCGGTCCCAGAGACGTCAAATGTCAGCAGGCTTGTCCAACCAGCGCCATCACCCATTCCTGGTAGATACCCGTTAGGTGCTGAGCCGTCAAAGCTAATCTTAATTGACAATCAGAAACCTCTAGTGTAAACTGAGACATTGCTCGGGAACGGGATGAGCCGGTGGGCGATAGTATTTAAGGCATTAAGGGCCACGTTACTAGAGCGTGGCTCTTTGTTTTAGAACTTGCTACTATCACTCCAATCATTAGGAGAAACAATCTTGCTAAAAGATATTGACCCCAGAGTTGCTGCAGCCATACAGCAAGATGAACAACGGCAGCGATTTACTATTAATCTCATCGCCTCTGAGAACTATGCCTCGCGTGCAGTCCTGGAGGCACAGGGTTCCGTGTTAACAAATAAGTACGCCGAGGGCTACCCCGGTAAGCGTTATTACGGAGGATGTGACAACGCAGACATTGTAGAGGAGCTTGCAATAGAGAGAGCTAAGAAGCTCTACAAAGCAGAGCACGCAAATGTGCAAGCTCACAGCGGAGCGCAGGCGAACATGGCTGCCTACTTCGCCCTTCTCGAATATAAGGACAAAGTGCTGGCAATGAGCCTTGCCAACGGGGGACACCTTACACACGGCAGCAAAATCAACTTTTCAGGCAGATTCTACGATTTCATTACTTATGGAGTCGATAAAACTTCTGAAACAATTGACTACGACCAGATTGAGAGCCTCGCTCTAAAACACAGGCCCAAGCTTATAGTGGCAGGTGCCAGCTCCTATCCCAGAATCATAGATTTCAAAAGGTTTCGAGAGATCGCTGATAAGATAGGTGCCAAGTTTGTTGTGGACATGGCACACCTTGCAGGGCTGGTTGCTGCCAAAGTGCATCCCTCCCCTGTCCCTTATGCCGAGGTAGTAACATCCACTACACACAAGACACTGCGTGGCCCCAGAGGAGGATTCATAATCTGTCAGGCATCGTGGGCTTCGAGTATAGATGGCAGTGTGTTCCCTGGGGCTCAGGGAGGCCCTCTCATGCACGTCATAGCTGCCAAGGCAGTTGCTTTTCATGAAGCAATGCAGCCCTCTTTCGTCTCCTATCAGAAAAAGGTGCTTCGAAATGCAAGGGTTCTGGCAAGCGAGTTGAATCATCTGGGGCTACGGCTCGTTTCAGGAGGAACCGATACACATCTCATCCTAGTTGACCTTTCCACTATCGGTTTACCAGGGAAAGCGGCTGAGAAAGCCCTTGAATCTGTAGGAATAACTGTGAACAAGAATTTAATTCCTTTCGACCCTCACCCGCCTCAGATTACCAGCGGCATCAGGCTGGGTACACCGGCAGTAACCAGTAGAGGTTTCGGTGAGAAAGAGATGAAACAAATCGCCAGCTTAATCGTCAAAGTCTTCGCCAATCCTGACAATAAAAAGATCCATAAGGAGGTTAGACAACAAGTTCACGAGATATGTAATGATTTCCCGGTGCCCGGGATAACCGACTAACAACAACTATCCAGTACCCCCTACACGACGGCTTGCCGTAGGTGACAGTGCATGTTATAATAAACCGATATTGGCCCAAAACGAACTTTAGAGTTTACGAGAATTAAGGAGTATATAGTTGCGTGACTATGAGCTTATTGTGATTATCAGCCCCGAGGTCCCCGAAGAGGAACTCCCAACCAACATAGATAAAATAGGGGAGTTTATTACCTCTAAAGGAGGTACAATAACCCAGGTAGACCGCTGGGGAAAACGAAAGTTAGCATATACTATAAATCACTTCAGCGAAGGCAACTATGTGCTAACCAAGTTCAAGACCGAACCAGCTATGATAGCAGAACTAGAAGCTAATTTGCGAATCTCAGAGAAAATCCTGCGCCACATGCTTGTACGATTAGACGAATAAAGCTTGGTAAAGGAGTGCTAACATGGTGGGGTTGAATAAAGTAATCATTATCGGTAATGTGGGGACTGACCCTGAGATGCGCTTCACTCCTAACGGCAACCCAGTGACCTCTTTTCGACTCGCTACCAGCCGAACATATACAGCACCAGACGGCGAGCGGAAGCAGGAGACCGAGTGGTTCGATGTGGTTAGCTGGAACAGGCTAGCCGAGAACTGCAATCAGTTCCTTACCAAGGGACAACGTGCCTATGTTGAAGGCAGGCTGAGAACACGCTCCTGGGAAAGCCAGGACGGGCAGAGACACTCGCGAATTGAGATAATCGCTAACCGTGTGCTCTTTCTCGATAGACGTCCCGCAGGCACACTCCCCGAGACAGGCGAAGCAGCGGCTGAGGAGGACCTGGAACCTGGAGATATCCCATTCTAAAATATTGCTAAGTTTATTTAAATTAAGAAGAGAGCTCTGAATTATGAAACCTAGAACGACTTCATCAGGACCTAGAGACCGAGAAAGAGGCAGAGGTAAAGGCAGATACATACCCAAAAGAAAGGTTTGCCCTTTCTGCGCAACTCGGGTGGAGATTATTGACTACAAAGATGTGAATCTGCTGCGCCGCTATATCTCGGACCGGGGGAGAATAGAGCCCAGACGCAGAACAGGTGTGTGTGCCAGACACCAGCGCACCGTGAGCCTCGCTCTAAAACGGGCTCGGCATATCGCTTTACTGCCGTTTACTTCAGAACACATCCGCCATGTTACGGGAGCCAACCCCAGAGAGCACTCCAGCTAACCATTTTAGCCTTGATAGACCACGGTTAGATATTTAGGCTTTCTAGCAGGGACTACGTTTTTGAGCAGGAAACTAAAGCCCGAACCAAAGCTCTCAGCTGCCAAGCGCCAGCCCCCCAGATGGCAACGCGAGAGAAATATAACACTCATTATCTGGGTAATCTTCTCTTTAGCCATAGTTCTGGTATTGGGACTTGTTGGCTACTGGAGTTACGATAACTACTTCGGAGTATGGCATAAGCCAGTAGCTAAGATACAATATGCCGACGGAAATGAAACCACTCTGAGCATGGATTATTTCGTCAAGATGCTTCGTCTCTACACGATAAGCTCGCAGCAGACAGAATTCGATACAACTACATTTCCTTACCAGGTGCTGCAAGAGTTGGAAGATGGTGAACTGGTAAATTACGAAGTGCCTAAACTAGGCATCCAAGTTACGCCGGAGGAAGTAACAGAAGAGATAAACGGTTATGTCGTCGCTTTGGCAAACATGGGTGGTAATGAAACACAGGGCAACGTAACACATTCACAAGCGGAGTTAGATAAACTGTATCAGGATTGGCTGGTAACAATCCGCCTTTCTGACAGCGAATACCGCCGGGCTGTTGCCATTACCATGCTTCGCGCGAAGCTTGATGATTACTTTATGGCGCAAGTGCCAGCAGAAACCGAGCAGGTTCACGTTCACGCTATTATGCTTGATACTGAGGATGAAGCAAACAACGTATTGGTAAGACTGAGCAATGGCGAGGACTTCGCCGCCCTGGCCTCGGAGCTCTCCAAGGAGGAGCAATCGCAAATATACGGAGGAGATCTGGGCTGGGTGCCCAGAGGTATCCTCGACTCTAGTATCGATGAAGTTGCATTTAATCTTGCGATAGGAAATGTGAGCCAGCCCATAGTGACTTCAAAGGGTTATTTTATAGTAAAAGTGTCAGATAAAGCGGAGAGCATGGCAATACCTGATGAGTACAAAGACATGCTCACGACCAACGCAGCTAATAAGTGGCTCAAGGAACAAAGAGACGCCAGTTTGATCGAAGAGTATCTTAACCAGGATAAGGTAAACTGGGCAGTAGAGCGAATTCAATAAAACGCAAACGTGAGAGTGCAGTGAGCAAGAAAGAAAGCATAGGCATTGGTCTCATGGGACTGGGGGTGGTGGGCAGCGGAGTGGCCCAGACTTTGTTTGAGAAATCGAATGCTATAGCCCAGCAAGTAGGTTGTCCTCTCGAGATAAAAAGGATTCTGGTAAGAGACCCTTCCAAAAAAAGAGCTATAGATTTACCTCAAAATTTACTGACCACAGATCCCCTGCGTATACTAAATGACCCCGAGATTGATATAGTAATTGAAGTCATAGGGGGAGAGACTGAGGCATTCCGCTTAATAAAAGGGGCGGTTACAAGAGGCAAACACGTCGTCACGGCAAACAAAGAGGTTATCTCGAAACATAGTTCCGAACTTTTCGAGCTAGCCAGCAAGCATAGAGCTGACATCCGCTATGAGGCCAGCGTCGGCGGCGGCATACCTTTGATTGCACCGTTTAAGCGGGACCTCCTGGCAAACAACATTCTGGCTATTCATGCCATTATCAACGGCACAACCAATTATATCCTCACCAGAATGGCAAAAGATGGGCTGGATTTCGACACCGCGTTGAAACAAGCACAGAAGCTGGGGTATGCTGAACCCAATCCGGCCAATGATATCGAGGGAGTTGATGCCGCTTACAAGCTTGCTATTCTTGCCACTCTGGCCTTTCGTACCGAGATACGTCCGGATGATATCCATTATGAAGGCATCTCACGCCTCACCGCCCGCGACTTTCGATATGCCAAAGAATTCGGATACGCTATAAAACTACTCGCCATTGCCAAAAAGGAAAAACGCTCAATCCAGGTCAGGGTTCACCCTGCCTTTGTCCCTGAAGATTTGTTGCTTGCTAATGTAGACGGTGTATTTAATGCAATTCAGGTTGAAGGCGACTTGGTAGGCAGGGTGATTTTCTATGGAAGAGGCGCCGGCTCCTCTCCCACCGCCAGCGCCATTGTAGCTGATGTCATTCAATTAGCACAAAACATAAGGCTGGGACTGCGACCCAAACCACAAATAAAACTGCTTAAAACCAGAAGGCTAACACCTATGTCCCAGATTAGGACACGCTATTATATGCGGTTAACCGTGGTCGATAGCCCGGGAGTCCTTGCTAAAATCTCTAAGATATTAGGCGACCATTCAATCAGTATCGCCTCAGTAATACAAAAAGAAACAGACGAAAAAACCGGGACAGCCGAGATAGTCATTATGACACACCCAGCTCAAGAATCAGCATTGCAGAAGGCGTTACAGAAGACATCAAGGCTGAAAGTTGTTAAGGAGATAGGCAATTTCATCAGGGTTGAAGACTGATGAGTAAGAAGCCGTGCCTTCTAGATAAATACAGGGAATTCCTTCCTGTAACGCCCCATACACCTATCATCACCATCGGCGAAGGTGATACCCCGCTTGTCAGGTCGCAAAGACTGGAGCGAGAGCTTGGCTGTGGTGAGCTTTATTTCAAACTGGAAGGATGCAACCCAACTGGCTCTTTCAAAGACCGTGGGATGGTGGTTGCCGTAGCCAAGGCTGTAGAATCTAAAAACTCCTCCATAATCTGTGCTTCCACCGGCAACACCAGTGCATCGGCAGCAGCATACGGCGCAGTTTGCGGCCTCACGGTATTTGTAGTTGTCCCCAAAGGGAATATAGCGCTGGGCAAACTTGCTCAAGCTATAGTCTACGGCGCCAGGATTATTGCCATTAACGACAACTTCGACAAAGCCCTAGAATTGGTGCGTATCCTCACCCAAAAACATCCCATCACGCTGGTCAATTCCTTAAATCCTCATCGTATAGAGGGACAAAAGACCGCCGCCTTCGAAATCGTCGATGCTCTGGGAGACGCCCCGGATTATCTCTTCATCCCCATAGGAAATGCAGGCAATATCACGGCTTACTGGAAAGGGTTTGTTCACTATAAGCAAGCGGGCAGAGCCAAGAACACTCCCAAGATGATGGGTTTCGAAGCGGAGGGCGCAGCGCCTATCGTACTGGGCAAAGCTGTTCTCAATCCCCAAACTATTGCCACAGCGATACGCATCGGGAATCCTGCCAGTTGGCAAAAGGCGGTTACCGCCAGAGACGAGTCAGGAGGCATCATAGATTCTATCAGCGATGAAGAGATACTGAACGCTTACCGCCTGCTCGCCGTTAAAGAGGGTATTTTCGGAGAACCGGCATCTGCCGCTTCATTAGCCGGCCTTATTAAGCAAGTAAAAAATGGAGCTAGTTTCTCCAATAAAAGAGTGGTTTGCATAGTCACAGGTACAGGGCTCAAAGACCCGGATACTGCACTGAAGAGTGCACACACGCTACCGGAAATTCCTGCAGACCCTGATGCTGTCGAGAAACTAATCCTCCAGGGTTAAGTTCTTAACACAGCACTCTTAATCTATAAATCATCCTCACCAGGAGAGATAAATGATAGACAAGGCCAAAATTGAAAAGGCTGTAGCCTCCATCATAAACGCCATAGGTGAAAACCCCAAGCGCGAGGGCCTGGTTGGAACCCCAAGACGCATCGCGGATATGTATGCAGAGGTCTTCGCCGGCATATACGAAGACCCCAGGGAAGAACTGCGCGTTGGCTTCGAAGAGGGGCACCGTGAGATGGTTATACTCAAAGATATACCCTTCTATTCCATGTGTGAACATCACTTCCTGCCCTTTTACGGTTTAGCACATGTAGGTTATATCCCGAACGGACGGGTTGTCGGTGCCAGCAAAATCGGTAGAGTCGTCGAGATTCTGGCCAAACGACCCCAGCTTCAGGAGCGGTTGACCACTCAGATAGCCAACACCATCGTAGAGGTACTGGAACCAAAAGGCGTTGCCGTTGTTATTCAAGCTGAACACCTTTGCATGACCATGCGAGGCGTGAAAAAGCCCGGCAGTAACATTGTTACCTCTGCCATGCGAGGTTCCTTTCAAAAAAGTCCGCTTACGCGCTCCGAGTTCCTTTCCCTGGTACAGAGCAAGTAAACAACGCCTAACACAAAGTCGGGAGCCTATTGAATGACACTCCATAAAAGAGACCGCAAACTCATTGAAGCCCCCGAAGGAATCGGGCAGGTTCTAAAGGAAGGCGAAGTCATAGCAAAAGTCAGCTATAACTTGTTTGTTGAAATGCTGGAGACAGGCGCAAAGTCATTTGGGATACCAAAGGAAATACGCTTAAAACACAAGTCTGTCACAGGTAAGATATCAGTTACGGATGGAAATATAGAGCTTGCTGCCAACGCCGCAGGCCTATCGGGACCTTTCCTCCTAGTTATGCAGGATGGTCGAAAGGTCGATTTCTTTATTGATGGCAATTCTACCAAGACTAACCCTGTACAACAGGAATACCAAATACAAGGTAGCGGTAACAGATTTTAGCTTTGTTCTTACCCGCGATACTCCCATATAGGCATTGACAAGGTTTAAATGGAGAGCTATATTGACCGCACCAGCGACAGCCGCTTTTTTAATATATTCCCCATCAAAATATCAAAGGAGGAGGATCAATGAGCGCCCAGCAGTTCAAGTACTTGTTTACCCCTATCAAAATCGGACCATTCACGGTAAAAAACAGGATAATGGTCTCGCCCCACGGCCCACTTATGGGTGAGTTGGGCCTGCCTACCGAGGAATTCATCCACTATGAGATCAATAAGGCAAAAGGTGGGGCGGGATGGGTATGCATGTCAGTCGGCTATACCTCGCCTCGCGATACTTGGTTCATGAGACCAAACGGCGGACACTTCGACCGGCATATCTGGACCTGGCAGAAAGAGATAATACCAGGATTCAAGAAAATCGCTGACGGTGTCCACGAATACGGCGCCAGGTGCAGCTTCCAGCTTTACTCAATCAACCTGGGGAATAAGAAAGGGCCATCATGTATCCCAGACTGCAACTTTGCCGACCAGATGTGGGAGCCGATGACCAAAGAGGATATAAAGGAATACCTTGATTACCACCGTATTTGCTGCGAAAACGTGATGGCGGCCGGCTTCGACGGCATAGATATACATAACCACTCCGGGGTATGTACTGATTTCCTCTCAGCCAGTATTAACAAGCGCACCGATGAATACGGCGGTTCCCTGGAAAACCGAGCCAGGCTGCTCATGGAGACTATCGAGGTTACCAGGAAAGTGGTCGGGAAAAACAAGGCCATCGGCTACACTCTAACCGTAGATGACCTGCTGCCCGGTTCGATTGTACCGGATGAGGCAGTGCAGCTTGCCAAGATGCTGGATAAGGACAAAAAGGTTGATTATATGTTTTGCGGCGTGGGCAGGGAAACCCAGTCCATGCACATGTACTTCGGCCCACACTATCTAGCCCCTGCCTACCAGATGTACGCTGTGGAGCAAATCAAAGAGGTAGTGAAGAATATCCCCATAGTCGCTGTAGGCAGAATTAACGACCCCTTGCTGGCGGAGAGCCTCATCGCTGAGGGCAAGACCGACATCGTAGCCATGGCCAGACCGCTCATTGCCGACCCGGAACTGCCCAACAAGGCGAAAGAAGGAAGGCTGGACGATATTCGACCCTGTATGGGAGACAACCTGAACTGCGTAAAGTACATGATGGATGGGCAGCCCATAAGATGCATCTGCAATGCCACAGTAGGCATGGAGCACATGGGCTGGGGCATCGGGGATATGAAGAAGGCGGCAACCAAGAAAAAGGTAGTGGTAGTTGGCGGAGGGCCCGCAGGGCTGGAGGCAGCCAGAGTGGCTGCACTGAGGGGGCACGATGTAACCCTGTATGAGAAAGCCAAGGAACTGGGCGGTCAGGCCCTGCAGGCGGAGATGCTGCCGGGCAGGGAGGAGATGGGAGGCCTAGTCAGGTGGCAGAAGATACAGCTCCCCCAGGCTGGCGTGAAGATAGTCACCGGCACCGCGGTAACATCAGATATGATTCTGAAGATGAACCCCAAGCCTGATGTCGTGATAGTAGCAACCGGCGCCGAATGGATGCGCAACGCCTTCTCCGGTCAGAGCACTGCGGAAGTAGTAGGATGGCAACAGGACAACGTGTTCACCCCGAGTGATGTCATTCTCGGGAAAGCCAAAATCGGGAAGAAAGCCGTTATCTGGGATGCCAGGCAGGATATAACCGCCATAGCCATTGCCGAGATTCTCGCCGATAAGGGCTGCCAGGTAGAGATACTGGCCCCCACTCCTTTTGTAGGCAGCCTGGACCAGATAAAGGATGTGACATG
>DATKWL010000132.1:0-3671 GCA_035529555.1 Dehalococcoidia bacterium
CAGGTCGAATTATCTTCAAGCCTCTCCTTTCGAACACAGGTTGCCTCTACTATTATAGCAAATAATACGATGCAGGTGGGCCAATCTAACAGAAATAGTGGCGCGATGTTGATTAAAGCAATTTTCCCGTGCTATAATCAGGAACACGGAATCGTTCGTGAGATAAGGGCGGGTAGCTCAGTTGGCTAGAGCACTACTCTGATAAAGTAGGGGTCGAAGGTTCGAATCCTTCTCCGCCCACCATAATCATTAGGAAGTGGATTTTAGCGAACGGCAGTTGGAGGCGCTACCCGACAACTGTCGTTTAATTTTTTGTTTCTAGCCTCGGCTGCAGAATAGCTTCGCTCAGAGAAGCGCTCTCTTATGGATTCAATCAACTGCTCCCATGCCTCGACTGTCAGTAGCCAGATGTAGGCTGTCCAGCTTATCGCTTTGTTCATTTTCTCAACCCTTCTAGGCTATGGCTCGTCAGAGAAGGAGGGCAGGGGCTCAGCAGCCTCTTCGCTATAGGATGATTTCCTGAGGTCATGCTGCAGGTACTCGCCCATCAGTAAAAGCACACAAAGCGCTGTTACAGGGCATCGCTCGCTGCAATGCCTGCAATACCTCCGGGCCATTTGCCCCAGACATCCAGGGCTGGAAAAGAGCACCCTTCTGGCCACTTCTTCTGTCCGTCCTCAATCGACTATTTATATGGACTAGCGGACTTAACTAAACTTACAATTAAATACGTTAATTATTACAAGTCCGTTAATTACTTTGTAAAATACGGACTGTTTGTACCACTTTTTTCTGAGTTTGTCAATACCCTCGGGGGAATAATTTTAAGATTTTTGCCCTTTCAGTATATCGTGGTTTAACTCGGGTTTGACAAGACCGCTTCGGGTAATATTTTGTGGAAGTTGTGACCAGGGTATCATGCAGGTAAACCCCAACAGGGCAACCCCGAATGGATACCTTGGTGAGAATATCCAGTTGTGGACGTGGTTAAAGTCTACCTGGAGGCGTGAGTCGGATTTTTTGCGCAGGACTCTAGTGAAAAATATGAGGTAAGGCTTTATGTGGCAGAGTTTAATTTGTTGTACAGTTCAATAAAAAGTCGGGGAGACAGGATTTGAACCTGCGACCCCTTGCACCCCATGCAAGTGCGCTACCAGGCTGCGCCACTCCCCGATTTCTGCTGCTATTCGATTTTCCGGCAGGGTTAAAACAGTCGCACTCAATATTAGCACCTCTGCCGTTTTTGTCAAACTCGTTTTGACAGAGTGTGAATTCTGGGGTCATTTACAGGCAGTGCGTAGCGTTTGGACCGTCTGGTGAAGGGGCTAAATCGATGCTGAAAACCCGGGCAAGCTAGCTTACCCTCTTGATTATTTCTCTTGCTGCGACGACTCCGGAGGCGGCAGCCTGAATAAGCCCACGGCTGACTCCTGCCCCATCGCCTATGGCGAACAGATTCGGTATCTCGGTCTCGAGGTTGTTGGTAAGCTGCAGGCGCAGAGAGTAGAACTTCACCTCGATGCCATAGAGCAGAGTGTGAGGAGAAGCCACGCCTGGCGACAGTTTGTCCATGGCGGTCAGCATTTCGGTGATGCCAGTCAGGAAGCGGTAGGGCATAACATAACCCAGGTCGCCCGGAGTTGCGCTCTTCAGAGTTGGCTGAACCTGGCCTTCTTTTATGGAATCATGCGTGGAGCGATGGCCCTGACTTAGGTCACCCCAGCGCTGCACAATCACCCCGCCGCTGATTATGTTGGCCAGACGTGCTAGGTATTTACCGTATCCGATGGGCTCGCGGAAAGGGGGCGAGAAAGAGGCGCTGACCAGCAGGGCGAAGTTGGTGTTTGCGGTTTTGCGATGAGCATAGCTGTGGCCGTTTACCGTTATCACGGGGTCTTTCCCGCCGGTGGTCTCCATGGTTACTTCACCTGTGGGGCACATGCAGAATGTCCTTATCCGGTCTCCGTAGGTCAGGGAGCGGAACTCGAGCTTGATTTCGTAAAGGGCATCGGTCAATTTTTCGAGCACCTTCAAGGGCACCTCTACCCTGACGCCGACATCTATGGGGTTATTGTGCATGGTCAAGCCGAGGCTGGCCGCCTCTTTGAGCAGCCAGTCAGCCCCTTCTCTGCCTGGAGCTATTATCAGATATTGCGATTCTATTACCTCGCCATCGTCGGTTCTGATGCCTTTAATCTTTCCATTTTGCCTGATGATGGAGACTGCGGCGGTATCCGTCTGGCTCTCGATGCGGTCAGCCAGAAAGCGGTGCATCTCCTTGAGTACCTCCCGGCATGCCTCCGTGCCCATGTGGCGAATCGGCGCTGGAATCAGCTTCAGCCCAGCTTCGGCAGCCCTTTTCTTCAATTGCTCAACACCAGCCCCGGCGCCGTAGACCTCATTCGATGCTCCGAACATAAGATAGATATCATCTACATAGTGTATGAACTCGGCTGCCTTATCTGCTCCCAGATAGGCTTCTAGCTGTCCTCCAACCTTTGGGGAAAGCGTAAGCTTGCCATCGCTGAAGGCGCCAGCGCCGCCCCAGCCGCTGACCAGGTCGCAGGGCGAGCACGGAGGACAGCTTCGATTCTTACCGATGATGGGGCATCTGCGGAACTGGAGCGCTCTTCCCTTTTCCAGAAGCAGGATGCTGAGATTGGTTGCTCTGCTTAATTCCAGGGCAGCGAAGATACCGGCAGGACCACTGCCCACGATAATCACATCGTATTTGCTCTGCATATTTACACCCAAAGTCCGATTCTATCCCGCGTGCTATGCCTTGTCAAACCAGGCAAGAGGGAAGCGCTCAGCAGTCAGCTATCAGCTTTTATATTTGTTACAGGCTGAGAGCTGAAGGCTGAACGCTAATTGCGGGCTTCAAATTGACTTGCTGTTCGCAGGAGTGATAAAATCGAATTGGAGGAACAGGATGCCAATTTATGAATATAAATGTCCCAAGTGCGGGCTTAAATTTGAGTTGTTGAGACCTATGAGCAGATCAAACGAGGATGCGCCCTGTCCTACTTGCAAGAACGGGGCGAAGCGAGCGGTGTCAGCATTTGCCGCTTTTACCAAGAGCTCTAGCGGAAGTTCCAGCGCTGTAGCTGGCTCCGGCGGTTGCAGTTCCTGCTCCGCCCCCAGTTGCGCTGGCTGTCATTGAGGTTGTATAGTTATTAACTTTAGTAGGGGCACGGCATGCCGTGCCCCTGCGCTTATTCTTGGGATTACTCTGGCTCGGGCTTAGCTTCTTTTCTAAATCTCAAAAATCCCCAGCCAATCCCCCCGATGATAGCAGCTTCAAGTATTGTCCCCGCTGCTATGAACAGGGTGGCATCGTTGAAAAAGCCCTGTGGGAACATCAGCAGTAGCATAGCGTCCGGACTGAGTTGCCACAGCTCGTTTCTGAAACTCACCAGGTGGAACCACAGGAAAAGCTCGTCGAAGCCGACCAGCGCGAAGAAGCCGAGGATAGCGATAAGCCCGATGGTGGCGAGACCTCCCCATACTAGGCGTTTGGCTATCTCTCGCCAGAGGGCGCGTCTTAATAGAAGGAAGTTAAAAGCAATATAGATAAGGATGAAAAACAGGATGCCGATTTGAAGCCGATAGACCAACTGAATCAGCCCCTTAACATCCTTCAGATGGGCTATCTCTCGCTCCTGGAAAAC
>DATKWL010000133.1:0-7781 GCA_035529555.1 Dehalococcoidia bacterium
GCCCCTGCCCCATCGCCGAAGAGTATACAGGTGCTGCGGTCCTTCCAGTCCAGAATCCGCGAGTAGACCTCGCTGCCCAGAACCAGGATATTGTTGTAGGTTCCGGAGGCAATGAACTGGGATGCCGTTGCCAGGGCATAGATGAAGCCGCTGCAGGCGGCATTCAAATCGAAGGCCGCCGCTTTCTTGGCGCCGAGCTCGTGCTGCACCAGAGCGGCTGAGGCAGGGAAGATTAAATCAGGGGTGCAGGTGGCTGTGATGACCAAATCCAGGGAATCCGGGCTGAGCCTGGCGACCTCGAGAGCCTGTCTGGCGGCGTGGACTGCCATGCTCGAGGCGGTCTCTTCATCGGCCGCAATCCTTCGTTCCTTAATACCGGTGCGAGCTAGAATCCAGGCCTCTGTAGTGTTGACCAGGCGCTCCAGCTCCTTGTTTGTGAGCACCTTCTCGGGAAGATATTTACCCCAGCCGATTATTCTTGCGTAACGAGCCAAAGAGATGCCTTTCAAACGGGCTATAGGGGCAAAGTATATCAAAATGAAGCCTTAGAATCAACCTCGCCAAATCCCCCGTTTCCTCCTTTACAAAAGGGGACTAAAGTAAGTTGACCGGAATTTTGAGACTTTACCCCTTGACAAAAACGAGTGTATAGTGGTAGATTTATTGTAGCGTTAGCACTCTAAGGGTTAGAGTGCTAATAGAATGGAGGAGATAGAGATGCTCACTCCGAGAAGAGATAAAATACTTAATATCATCGTGGAGGAGTACATCTCCAAGGGCCTGCCTGTGAGCTCGGAAATCGTGGCTCGCCGTGGGCTGGGGGTGAGCACTGCCACCGTGCGTAATGAAATGATGGGCCTTGAGGAGGGGGGGTATATCGCCCAGCCTCATACTTCGGCGGGACGCGTGCCGATGGAGAAGGGATACCGTCATTATATTGAGACTCTGATGGGTTATGCCCGTCTTACTCAGGCTGACCAGCTCATGATTCGTCACCAGTTTCATCAGGTGGAGCGCGTGGTTGAGGAGTGGGCGCGTCTGGCGGCTGCTATATTGTCGGGCATGGTGCATAACGCAGCCCTGGTGACCCTGCCCAAGACTGTCGAGGCGCGGTTAAAGCACCTTGAGCTTGTCTCCCTGCACGAGCTTTTTGTCCTGCTGGTTCTTGTGCTCAAGGAGGCGAAGCTCAGGCAGCAGGTGTTGACTCTCGAGGAAGGTATCTCACAGGAGGAACTGAGCGCCAGCGCTCGGCAGCTTACCTCGACTTATACCGGGCTTTCAGCTTCACAGATATCAGCTAAGAACAAGAAACTTACCCCGCTTGAGGAGCGGGTAACCAAGGCAATCGTGGAGATAATGGAGTCCGAAGAGCAGGAAGAGTATGAGGAACCCTATGTGGACGGACTCAGACATATGTTGAGACAGCCCGAATTTGCCTCGAGCGAGAAGATTGCAGCGCTAATGGAGGTGATTGAGCAAAAAAGCCTGCTTAAATCCTTCTTGCCCCGAGTGATAAGTGGTGAAGGGGTGCAGGTGTTCATCGGACGGGAGAATAAAGAGAAAGCGATGCGCGATTGCAGCGTTATCGTTACCAGATATGGCATTCCCGGTGAGGTGGGGGGCGCTATCGGGGTGATGGGGCCAATCAGGATGGAATATGACCTCGCTATTCCCACTGTCCGCTTCCTGTCCAAGGTGATGAGCGAGCTGGTGGGCGATTTGTACGGATAGGGCGGGGATTTCAAATTGAAAACTGAAAACTGCAAATTGCAAAATGCGAAGTGAAAAATGTTGGAGGGTAATGTAGTTTGGCTAAGAAGGAGAGAGGCTTCCCCGGGGAAGAAGAAAAGATGGAAGAGAAAATAGAAGAAGGGGAAGCCGAGGTTAAAGACGAGGGCGTTGCAGCACTCCGGAAGGCGCTTGCCGAGGAGAAGGAAAAGGCAGAAAAATATCTGGCCAACTGGCAGCGCACTCAGGCTGATTTTGTAAATTTCAAAAGGCGCACGGAACAGGAGCGGGCTGAGGTAAACAATTTCGCCAACTCGACCCTTATCTTGAACCTGCTGCCTGTTATCGATGACCTGGAGCGAGCCCTGGAACACATCACCGAGGATGTCGAGGGCTCCGCCTGGGTGGATGGCATAAAGCTGATTTATAAGAAATTGAAAACAACCCTGGAGGCTCAGGGGCTGGCGGAAATCGAGGCCGAAGGCGAGGACTTCGACCCCAATTTCCACGAGGCCGTTATGTGTGTGGAGGGCGAGGACGGCAAGGTTATCGAGGAGATACAGAAGGGTTATAAGTACCGCGACCGCGTGATTCGCCCCTCCAAGGTCAAGGTGGGGAAGCGTAAAGAGGAATGCGCTGAATAGCAATTAAACGAATTCACTTAAATTGATGGAGGTTGAGCATGGGAAAGGTAGTAGGGATCGACCTGGGGACAACTCTCAGTGAGATTGCGGTAATGGAGGGTGGTGAGCCTGTGGTTATCACCAATGCCGAAGGTTCGCGATTAACCCCCTCCGTGGTGGCGATGAGCAAAAATGGGGAGCGCCTGGTGGGGCAGGTCGCCCGCCGTCAGGCTATCACAAATCCCGAGAACACGGTTTACAGCATCAAGCGCTTCATGGGGCGCAAGTGGGGCGAGCCTCCCGGACGCGAGCTTCCTGTGGAGGAGGACGCACGGCGCAAGACCTATAAGGTGACCAAAGGCCCCAACAATGAGGTGCGGGTGCTGATGGGGGGCAAGGAATATAGCCCGCCCGAAGTCTCCGCCATGATTCTGCAGAAATTGAAGCAGGATGCCGAGGCTTATCTGGGCGAGAAGGTAACCGAAGCGGTTATCACTGTGCCCGCCTTTTTTAACGATGCTCAGAGGCAGGCCACCAAGGACGCCGGTGAAATTGCAGGCTTGAAGGTGCTGCGCATCATCAATGAGCCCACCGCTGCTGCGCTGGCCTACGGAATGGACAAGAAAAAGGACGAGACTATAGCGGTCTACGACCTGGGCGGCGGAACATTCGATATCTCGATACTGGAGCTGGGCGAGGGCACCTTCCAGGTCAAATCGACCTCCGGCGATACCCACCTGGGCGGCGACGATTTCGACCAGCGCATCATCGACTGGCTTGCCGATGAATACAAAAAAGAGCAGGGCATCGATTTACGGAAAGACAGGATGGCTTTGCAGCGCCTCAAGGAGGCTGCGGAGAGGGCTAAAGTTGAGCTTTCCACCGTGATGGAGACCGAGGTAAACCTGCCGTTTATCACTGCCGATGCCAGCGGCCCCAAGCACCTCAATATCAGGTTGACGCGGGCCAAGCTGGAGCAACTGGTGATGGATTTAGTGGACAAGACCATGGGGCCCTGCAAACAGGCCGTTACCGATGCCGGGCTGAGCAACAGCCAGATTAACGAGGTCATACTCGTCGGCGGTCAGACCAGGATGCCGCTGGTGCAGAAGAAGGTGAAAGAGTTCTTCGGCCGCGAGCCTTCCAAGGGCGTTAACCCCGATGAGGTGGTGGCTATGGGTGCGGCGATTCAGGGCGGCGTGCTCAAGGGAGAGGTCAGGGATGTGCTGCTGCTCGATGTTACCCCGCTGACTCTGGGCATCGAGACACTCGGCTCCGTAATGACGCCGCTCATCCAGCGCAACACCACCATTCCGACCTCGAAGAGCCAGGTATTCAGCACGGCGGCTGATAATCAGTCCAGCGTAGAGATACATGTGCTGCAGGGCGAACGCCCCATGGCTAACGATAACCGGACCCTGGGACGCTTCATGCTGGATGGCATTCTGCCGTCTCCCCGGGGCATGCCTCAGATTGAGGTTACCTTCGACATCGATGCCAACGGCATACTCAGCGTCAAAGCCCATGACAAGGGCACCGGCAGAGAGCAGAAGATAACCATAACCGCCTCCAGCGGCCTGAGCAAGGATGAGGTCGAGCGCATGAAGCGCGAGGCTGAATCGCATGCGGCCGAGGATACCAGAAGGAAAGAGGAAGTAGAAACCCGCAACATAGCTGACACCCTGGTCTACACGGCAGAAAAGACACTGCGGGAGCAGGGCGCCAAGATTCCCTCCGACCTGATGGGCGAGGTTGAAAGCAAAATAGCAGCCGTGAAATCGGCTCTAACCGGGAGCGACGCTCAGCAGCTCAAGCGAGTGACGCAGGAGCTTTCCGACGTCATGCAGAAAGTAGGAGCCGCTGTGTATCAGCAGGCTGGAGGAGGGCCTGAGGCAGGAGCACCGCCACCGCCTCCGGGAGGCGAAGGGCCGGGCAAAAAAGACGAAGGCACCGTGGAGGGCGAATTCCGCGAAGTGTAAACAGGCGTAAGCATAAAAATTACCTGTAGGGGCGTTCAGTTGAACGCCCCTTTTTGTTTCCCTCCGCACCCCTTCTGAAAACTGAAAGCTGACCGCTGACTGCTTTCTTAAAGGGGGCGTAGGGGGATTAGCATTCCCAAATCCTCTCTCCCTCCAGGGGAGAGAGGATTTGGCACAACATGCTGTGCCCCTGCGGAAATTGGGCAACCTGGGGCGGTGCACGAACCGCCCCAGCATTTTTTATGAATATCTTGGTTGACTTCGGACTGAAAGGACTGTACACTTGAATCAGAACAGCGTCCCAAAAATCTATAGTCCTCTCAGGCTGATGCGTGGACTCACTAGAGCTATGTTCACTCGCCTTGGCTTGTTTTGGGTTGTGAGGAGTTTCACGGTTGACCGGTCAAAGGTGGCAGATTTGTCCTTCTCTTTCCGCAGACTCGATGGCACTGCGAATCGGGCCCGACACTAGCACCCTCCTTGTCCAATTGCTCCACAATCGCGGCGTAACAGACCCCGCTCAGTTCGAGCCGTTCCTTGCCGCAGACGAAAGGCTGGCTCATGACGCCCGCTATCTCCCCGATGTCGATAAGGCGGTAACCAGAATCCTGCGCGCTCTGCTCGGGGATGAGCTTATCGCCGTGTACGGCGACTTCGATGCCGACGGCATTACCGCCACTGTCCTGCTGGTGGAGGGCATTAAGGAGCTCGGAGGCAGGGTTATCTCCTATATACCCCACAGACTCGACGAAGGGCACGGATTGAACAGCGCCGCCATGAAGAGCCTGAGAGAACAGGGCGTCAGCCTGATTGTAACCGTGGACTGCGGCATCACCGGTGTTGCCGAGGTGGAAGAGGGCTCCGGGCTGGGCCTGGATATCATCGTAACCGACCATCATGTGCCCCTCGGCGTTATCCCGCCTGCTGTAGCGGCAATCGACCCCAAACGTATTGACTCTGATTATCCCTTCTGCGAGCTTGCCGGCGTGGGAGTCGCCTTTAAGCTGCTGCAGGCGCTGTTCCGCGCTACGAACAGAGACGGCGAGTGGGACAGGTATATGGACCTGGTTGCTCTGGGCACTGTAGTGGACATGGTGCCCTTGCTGGACGAGAACCGCTATCTGACGAAACGGGGCATCGAGTTTCTCAACCAGAGCCAGAGGCCGGGCGTGCGGGAGCTGGTGCTGAACGCCGGACTCGAGATGGGGAGTATAGATTCCGATAGCATCTCCTACGCGCTGGGGCCGCGTCTCAATGCCAGCGGCAGGATGGACCACGCTGTAACCAGCTACGAATTATTGACCACGACCTCTCACGAGCAGGCTCGCGAGCTGGCAGCTGTACTCGAGAAGAGGAATGTGGAGCGGCAGAAGCTCACCGCTGAGGGTTTACACCGTGCCAGAGAAATATTGTGCCACGAGGGTGTGGAGAAGCCGCTGCTGATGGTGGGAGGCGCCGATTATCCCCCGGGGGTGACCGGGGTGATTGCAGGCAGGCTGGTCGATGAATTCTATCGTCCGGTAATAGTGCTCAATTACGACGGCGACTCGGTCAGGGGCAGCGCTCGCAGCATCCCTGAGTTCGATATCATACGCGCCTTTACCGAGTGTGAGGAGCTGCTCACGCGCTTCGGCGGACACGCTCAGGCCGCAGGCTTCCTTGCCCCGAAAGCAAATCTGGAAAAGGTCAATCAGAGGCTTGTGGAAATCGCAGCCAGGGAGCTGGCTGAGGTGGACCTCCGCCCCTCTCTGGTCATCGATGCCATCATCCCCCTCTCAGCGGTGGGGAAAGAGACATTCAAGGTCATCAGCAGGCTGGCTCCCTTCGGACAGGGCAACGAGTCGCCGACCTTCCTCAGCCAGAAGGTGAAGGTGGTGGACTTTCGCACCGTAGGCGGCACCGGGAAGCATCTGAAGATGAAGCTGCGCGATGGACAGGTGGTCTGGGACGCTATCGCCTTCGATCTCGGAGACAGGCAGCCCACATCTTATATCGATATTGTGTACAATCTAGAAATAGACAACTGGAACGGCAGAGAGCAGCTCCGGCTCAACATCCTCGACTTCCTCCCCCTGGCATAACCCCGATATGGCATTGCTACGAAAATAGGCGCTATTGTCCGTTCGCCCTGAGCCTGTCGAAGGGTGAACGGACCGTTCATGGTTAGACAAGCTCACCACGAACGGGGTTATATACTTTCGCTCGCTGTGGATGATAACATCCCCGAGGAGCAAAACCTCAGTCACCCCACATAAAAACTCTTGACTTTTCTGCCCGGCCCCTGTAATCTATATAAAGTTTGCCAAAATTTCAGAAATATATAGATTATATAGATTTAGGGGAATCTGAGAAATGGCAGAGCAAGCTCCAGCATCCGCGCAGCAGTTGGTTTCGCTGGGTGAAGCCTCGAAACTGGTCGGGGTCAACCGGATAACCCTCCGCCTCTGGGCCGATAAGGGGCTGGTGCGCGTTTTCCGGACAGCGGGCGGACATCGTCGCTTCGCTAAAGAGGATTTGCTTCACCTTGTTCAGGAGCAGGTCAGCCCTACGCAGCCGGGAGACCTGGCAGACCGCGCCGTGCGGGGATTTCGGCGACAGCTAAAGGGTCACAAGGTAACTCGACCCAGCCTTAATTCGATGGCTGGGGACTCGCGGGACCACCTGCGCGTCCTAGGTCGCCGCATTGCCGAGGTTGCCATTCGCTATCACGGGGAGAAGCGCAATCGTCCCGCGCTGCTGGAGGAGGCCCGTTTCATCGGCAGCGATTACGCCGCTGAGAATCAGAAGCTGGGCTACACGCTCAGCGAGGCTGTGGAGTTCTTCCTGGCGCACCGCAACAGGTTCGTGGAGACAGTGCAAAACCTGCTCCCGGCGGATGTATCCCGAGATGAAACACTGGGACTGCTGCGGGATATGGCTGCCCTGAGCGATGCCGTGTTGCTTGCTCTGATTGCAGGATACCAGAAGACTGGCGTTGTTCCTTCACCCCATCGCAGTGTCTCTGCTTAGGCGGCTTTCTTCTGGCTAATTAAATTAGGTCTATCTTTGTGCCTCGAAAACGTGATGACGAGGCGACAAAGTTCTCGATACTGATTTTTACCAGGAGGATTGAATGAAGAAAGCAATCACCATAATACTGAGCCTCTTCGTATTGTCCGCCCTCTTAATCTCCGCAGCCTGCTCCTCTGAGCCGGCCTCTACCCCTACTCCGACGGCAGCGCCGGCGAAGTATCCTCTCTCTATCGTCGATATGCTGGGACGCTCGGTTCAAATCAGCCAGCTCCCAACCCACATCGTGACCACACATCCCACCGCTACGGAGACACTCTATCGTGTAGGCGGTATGGCTGTGGGTGTGGATTCCAGCTCTAAATATCCCGCTGAGGTTGAAGGTTTGCCCAAGGTGGGCAGCGCATACAGTGTCAGCACCGAGGCAATAGTAGCCCTGAAT
>DATKWL010000134.1:0-12427 GCA_035529555.1 Dehalococcoidia bacterium
CAGGATTCAGCCTGGGTGAAGCTGAGAAAGTATCGGGCTATCTCCACCATGCAGGTGCTGTCGTCCAGCACCACCATGCCGCCGGAGCCCATAATAGAGCCGAGCTGAGCCAGCGAATCGTACTCTACAGGGACATCGAGAAATTGTGCCGGTATACACCCGCCCGAAGGGCCACCTGTTTGCACAGCCTTGAACTGCTTGCCACGGGGTATGCCGCCTCCTATATCAAAGATAATGTGGGAAAGGGTGGTGCCCATCGGCACTTCCACCAGGCCGCTGTTGGATACCTTCCCTGTGAGGGCGAATACGGCTGTGCCTTTGCTCTTCGCAGTGCCGATGCCGGCGAACCATTCAGCTCCGCGGTCGATGATAACTGGCACAGTAGCCACCGTTTTGACGTTGTTGATGATGGTGGGTTTGCCATCGAGGCCTGATTGTGCAGGGAAGGGTGGGCGGGGTCGAGGCATTCCGCGCTTGCTTTCAATGGATGCTATCAATGCGGTCTCTTCGCCGCAGACGAAAGCCCCTGCTCCCTCCTTGACATATATTTTGAAATCGAATCCGGAGCCACGGATATTCTTACCCAGAAAGCCTCTTTCCTTCGCCTGTTCCAGGGCTACGCGGAATCGTTGCACTGCCAGAGGATACTCGGCGCGGACATAGATATAGCCCTCGCTGGCTCCCATGGCGTACCCGGCGATGGTCAACCCCTCGATAACAGCGTGGGGGTCGGCTTCGAGAATAGAGCGGTCCATAAAGGCTCCGGGGTCTCCCTCGTCGGCATTGCAGATAACGTACTTCTGTGTGCCAGGGGCATCGCGGCAGAACTGCCACTTGCGCGCTGTGGGGAAGCCGGCACCACCCCGGCCTCTGAGACCAGCCTTGGCGATTTCATCGATGACCCCCTGGGGCTTCATCCCAAGCAGGGCTTTCTCCAGCGCCTTATATCCACCTCGCGAGATATAGTCCTCAATTTTCTCCGGGTTGATGTGTCCGCAGTTTCTCAGAACGACGCGCTGTTGATTGAAGTAGAATTTTATATCTGAATATAACGGCACAGCCTGGCCGCTCACAGGTTCGTGATAAAATAGACGTTCGACCGGCTTATTATTGCGAAGGTGAGAATGGACAATCTCTGCGGCATCCTCGGCATCTACACGGGTGTAGAAAATGCCGTCGGGCTCAATTACCACATTGGGCCCCTGCTCACAGAAGCCATGGCAGCCGCTGAAGTCTATGACAGAGTTTCCCACATTCTGCTTCTTCAGTTCGGCATTTAGCGCATCGTAAACGGCACCTGAACCGGCTGAGAAACAACCTGTTCCCTGACAGACGAAAACAGTGCGATGGTTCATATTACCCCTCGCTCTTTTTGCTTCCCAGAAGTTGAGCTACCTTCTTGGGATTCATTTTGCCGTGAGTATCTTTCCCTATAACCATGTTGGGTGCCAGGGCACAGACGCCTATGCAGGCTACTGTTTCCAGGGTGTACTCCAGGTCCGGGGTGGTCTGACCTTCCTCTAAGCCGAGATTCTGCTTTACCAGTTTAAGTATGGTTTTTCCGCCCCGCACATGGCATGCTGTGCCTCGGCATACCCTGACCACTCTCTTACCTCTGGGGGTGGTGTATAGCTGCTCGTAAAAAGTGATTACCCCCTGTACCTGGGCAGGAAATAGCTCCAGGGCTTGAGCTATGGGATTGATAGCCTCGGGGAGAATATATCCGAACTCTTGCTGAATCTCCTGCAGCAGAGGGATTAAAGGCCATCTCTCATTTCGATGGCGAGCTATAATATCGTTCAGCTTCTTCATATCCAGCTTTGCTACCGTCACAGACTTATCCACCGGGCTGAATCCTTTCTAGCTTCACGGCACATACCTTAAGTGCGGGCGTTTTCGCCTGCGGGTCAAGTACGCTGTCGAATAACTGGTTTACCGGCGTGCTGGGAAAAGAGAAGGGCATGAAAATCACTCCCTGGGGCAGCCTATCGGTGAGCCTCGCCACAGCAGAAACCTCTCCCGATGGAGAGATTACTTTGACCATGTCGCCCTGACTGAGCCCGAGTTGCAGGGCATCCTGTTCTCCAATCTCGACATAGCCTCTGGGCGCAAACTCGCTCAGACGCCGCGACCTTGAGCTTCTGGAGCCGCTGCCTGAGTGATAAAGTACGCTTCCAGTCAGCAAAGTGAGCGGATAGCCATCTCCTGGCATTTCCGCTTGCGGCTCGTATTGAATCGACGTGAATCGTCCAAACCCGCTGGGAAACTGTCCTTTGTAAAGACGCCTGTTTCTCAAATGGTCTCTGTCTGTTTCAGCGCGGTATGCGTCTTTTGCATCCGATTCTTTGTAGCTGATACCCTCGTACAGAGGCACCAACTCCTGAATTTCCTCCATGATTTGATATGGATAAGCATAAGACATGGCATAGCCCATAGCGTTTGCCAGCTTAAGGATTATCTGCCAGTCTGGCAGGCTTTCCCCAAGGGGCTCGATAACCCTGCGCACTCGCTGGACTCTTCCCTCGAAGTTGGTGAAAGTACCCTCCTTTTCGGCAAAGCTTGCTGCGGGCAGGACAACGTGCGCCAGCCTCGCCGTCTCGGTGAGGAACAGGTCGTTAACCGCTAAAAATTCGAGTGATGATAGGGCTTCCCTGACCACGCTTGAATTGGGGAAGCTCAACATCGGATTCTCCCCCACAATATACATGCCTTTTATCTTTCCCGCTTTTGTCTGACTGACCATTTCCAGCGCTGTCAAGCCAGCACTGACAGGCAGCTCAGTGCCCCAGCGTTCTGCGAACTTTTCTCGAACTTGGGCATTATCCACACAACTATACCCGGGTAATAAGTTGGGAAAGGCACCCATATCACATGCGCCCTGTCCATTGCAATCCTTCTGCACTGCGAAAATACCGCCCCTGGGACCTATATTGCCCGTAAGCATTGCCAGATTGGCGAGTGCGATCACGCTGTCGGTTCCTTTCATATGCTGCGTAATTCCATCACCATAGACAATTGAAGCGACATCCGCCATGGCAAACAATCGCGCTACGCGGGCCAGTTCCTTGCCTGGAACACCTGTTATCTTCTCCACATAAGCGAGGGTATATTTATCCAGACTCTTGCAGAATATTTCAAAGTTATCCGTTTTTCTGGTTACGAACTCCTCATCCCACAATCCTTCGTCAACGATAACTTTCGCCATACCGTTTATGAGCGCGACATCGGTTCCGATTCTGGGCTTCAACCATATATGAGCGAAAGAAGAGAGTTTGGTTTGCTGAGGGTCTATGAGCAGCAGCTTGGCGCCTTTGTATCTGGCAGCGCGCTTCACAGCATAGCCGACTGCGGGAGCCGAGGATGGAAGGTTGGCACCTATGACCATTATCATCTCGGACTGTTCGAGAGCCTCTATGCGATTGGTGGTGCCCGGGAATCCCACAGCCGAACCCAGGCCGATAATGCTTGCAGTGCTGCACAGACGACTCCCATTATCTATGTTGTTGGTGCCCAGCACAATGCGAGCAAACCGCTGCAGGATATAGTTCTCTTCATTGGTGCACTTGGGGGAACTGAGAATAGCAAGGCTATCAGGCCCGTGTTTATCCTTTATCCTCTTGAGTTCGGAGGCAACCACCTCCAGAGCCTTCTGCCAGGGAACCTTTTCCAAGTTTCCATTCACTTTTACCAGGGGCGAAGTTAATCTCTCCGAACTATGCACGAAATCGTAGCCATAGCTTCCCTTGACACAAAGCGTGCCGTGACTTACTGCACCATTCCTATCAGGTCTGGCACGAACTATCTGATTGTCCTTGACCTCAAGATTTATGGTGCACCCGCAGCCACAGAAGGGACATACAGTGGTCACACTTGTCGGGGATGTTCCTCTGTATGTCCGTTTCTTTTCCATGAGGGCACCAGTGGGACAAATCGCCACACATGTGCCGCAGAAGGTGCACTCCGATTTCTCCAGCGGTTCATCGTAGAGAGTAGCAGGCTTGGAAGCGAATCCTCGCTGAAAATAATCGATGGCTCCTTCGACCACAAGCTCCTGGTCTGCCCTAATACACTTGCCGCAGAGAATACACTTGCTTAAATCCCTCTCAATGAAGGGATTGACCTCCTCTATAGTGGCTGTCTGGGGAATCTTCTGGAAATCAACCAGCCCGATGCCCATATCCGAAGCAATCTTGCGCAGCTCGCAGCAGTTGCCCTTGTCGCAAACCAGGCAGGAATCGGGATGGCTTGCCAGCATGAGCTTGATTATGGTCTTGCGGCGCTCCTGCGCCTTCGGCGAATCGGTTTTTATCACCATCCCGGGTGCTATGGGCGTAACGCACGATGCAGAAAGGGCGCCTGTGCGTTCGTCTTCGACCAGACAGATACGACAGGCGCCAATAGGGCTCAGATGAGGGTCATAGCAAAGCGTGGGTATGGCTATACCAGATTCTCTTGCCAGCTCCAGTATGGTCATTCCAGGGTGTCCGCTTACTTCCCTGCCGTTGAGCGTAATGGTAATCGCTTCCAATGGTAGCCTCCCTGAAAGATATAGGCCAGATACCTGAATGACCGAATACGGATGACATACTACATTGGAGACTAGCTCGAAATTGGAGAAGGCTTCTGCAGACGCTTTCCTACGTAATGTATAGCCCTTATGGCATTCACAACCTGTGAGCTAGCTGCTCGTTTAGGTATGAATCCATAAGCTCCAATCTGCTCAGCGGCAAGTATATTAGCCTCGTCGTCGTACTGGGATAACATCACAACTCTGGTTTGAGGATATTTTTTGTATATCTGCTTGGTCGCTTCCAACCCATCCATTTCGGGCATCACTATATCCATTACAACAATATCGGGACCGAGCTCACCAACTTTTTGCAGCGCATCTTTTCCGTTCTCAGACTGACCTATAACCTCGATATCACTCTGCAATTCCAGTACAGATTTGAGACCATCTCTTACTACCCAATGGTCATCCACGATAAGCACTCTTATACGTCTGGTTGCCCTGTCCAGAATCATCTGGGTTCTGCTGGCTAGCGCACCCGGCTCAATTGGCTTGGTCAGATAGTCTTCGGCATCCATCAACGCAGCCTCATCTCGCCTCCACCCTTTGATGAGCTGCTTTTCAGGTGGTGCATCAATAACCACAATAGGTAAATCTTTGGTCTTTGGGTCTTCTCTCAGCCATTGATGCAACAAAAAGGCTTCACCGCGGGGGCTCAATGTACCCAAGATCACCAGTTCAGGGTTAATGGTTTTGACCGCTTTCTGTGCTTCCTCTTTGGTGGTTGCCACCACGACCTCACACCTTTCACCCTTTAACGCTTTTTGCAGGGCCAAAGCAAAATCAGGTTCATCATCTACAATCAGGATTTCTCTCTTCTTTTCTTTACTCTCCTCCATGTCTCTCCTCCCTCTAAGTCTTTTATAGTTTGGTATGATATATCGCTTGCTCCTATATGTGAATAGGGACTTCCCCTTAGATATGGCAGGATTAACCCTTAAATTACTGGATATAACCCCTGTTTGTTAGGGGATAAAAAACAAAATAAGCGGCAAATCAGGATGTTCGCCGCCTAGTTAAATATCTAACCTGTAGATGTAGAGAGCTGTAAATTCTGCCGATATTTACATACTTATAATCCCTCGACGCAGAGCATACTTAACCAGCTCAAGATTACTGTGAATGCCCAACTTTTTCATAAGGCTGGTCTTGTGCGCCTCAACCGTTTTGGGAGTAACAGATAATATTTCCGCTATCTGTCGGGTTTTATATCCTTCAACAACTAGCTTTAGTATCTCTCGCTCTCTATCTGTCAGTTCCTCATAAGGATCGCTCTTCCCACCTGCTAGTGACACCTGCCTGTAATCCTCGACGAACAATTTTGCTATAGATGGAGATAAATAAGATTCCCCTGTAAACACAGCTCGAATACCGGCAGTGAGCTCTGAAGACGCTGACGTCTTGCTAACGAATCCATTAGCTCCGGATTGGATGGCCGGAAAAACGTGTTCTTTATCATCATACTGAGTGAGAGCCAGTATCTTCACTCCCGAGAATGCTTTACGTATACGGCGAATGGCTTCCAAGCCTCCCATAATTGGCATTGCTATATCCATTAGAACAACGTCCGGTAGTAGCTTGCCCACCTTCTCCAATCCTTCTTTTCCATTAGCTGCCTCACCTATTACTTCTATGTCCCCAGCTAATGACAAAAGGGTACTTACGCCATCTCTAACAATAGCGTGGTCATCTACTATCAGCACTTTTATCCTTCGCATCCGCCTTGCTCCAAAATAGCGTTATCCTATATGTTGGCACTCTTACTGTAATCTTGGTACCCTTTCCAAGTTGTGATTGGATATCGCAGGTGCCACCGAGGAGACTTGCCCTTTCTTTCATGCTGAGCAGTCCTCGCCCGTGGCCGCTTTCGTCCACCTGAATTGGCTTTGACGCATCAAACCCTTTGCCGTCATCCTCGATCTCAATCACGAGTTCCTCTGAAGTGCGCCGTAGACTGAACGTTGCGTTCTTGGCTTGAGAGTGCCAGGCTATATTCGCGATTGCCCCCTGGGCTATGCGGTAGAGAGCTAATTCAACCTCCTTAGGTAAGCGTTCCTCCACGCCGTCCTGCTTTACTGACACTTTAACCCCGACCGCTTGAAGGCGATTGTCAGCGTATTGACGTATAGCGGGGCCCAAGCCGAGGCTTTCCAAGGCAGTAGCTCTGAGAGACTTCATTATCTTATTAATCTCAGAATTAAGTTGAAAAGTAATATTGTAAGCTTTCTCAAGCTTAGTTCTGAAAGCAGCGTCACCAAAGTTAGAAGCCTTAGCTATACTCAGTAGTGCTTGCATATTAAGCGAAAGACCTGTCAAAGACTGGCTGGTCTCATCATGCAGTTCTCGGGCAACTCTTGCTCGCTCTTCTTCCTGAGCTATCAACATGTGACGGGCAAGTCGCTGATAATTTTGCCGTTCCTTTCTTAATCGATCGTATAGCTCGGCCTGTTCGATAGCGACTCCCAACTGGTCGCCGATGGCATGTAGTAGATGCATGTCATCCTTGGTGAAGCTGCGCGGCATACGGCTGGCGACATTTAGTACTCCCAGCACAGTATCTTTAGACCGCAGCGGCACGCTTATGAATGCCTTCAGTCCCTCTTTACTAATCAGAGTCAGCCAAGCTGCACGCGGGTCGGTGGAGATATCCTCTACCAGCACAGCCTTCCCGCTCTGGGCGACCCTGCCCGCGATTCCCTCACCGATTTTCAGACTCATCCCCTCAGCAAATCCTTCTGACAGGCCCCGATGAACACGATAGGAAAGTGTTTGGGTTTGTTCATCTAAAAAAAGGATTCCACCTATTGTTCCGTTCATTATATTAAGGACAGTATCAAGTGCGACTTCAAGGATACCATCCAGGTCCCGCAGACCGCTTACAGCCGCTGATATGCGGCTCAAAGCCAAAAGTTCTCTATAAGGCTTGGGCACTTTTCCCCCTTGCTCTTGCACGCCTGAATCGGGGCCGGCTGGAGAGGTAGACTGAATATCCTTATCGTCCTTTGTTTTCATACCATAATCCTATTTTTGAGTGTGATAAGCGTACATGAATCGTTTGGTGATGTCAACCATACAAGCTGTTAATTACCAGAGGATTTCGGTGAAAGAATAAGGGTGTCAGTGGATTTGACAAACCGACACCCTATTTTGATTTCCCAAAAATCAGCAGCTAAATTGCAACTACATACCAGAAGCTCATGATAGCTTCGCTATCATGAAGCTTAATCTTTGTTCAATTCATCAGCTGTTGTATTTCTGATTTGTGACAGTAGCGATAAGAGAGCTATTGTATCGCCGTTACATGCCCAGCTTTTTCAAATGCTCCTCAACCTTAGCGATCAAATCCTTAGGTTTCAAGGGCTTTTGAAGATACTCGGAAACCTGGAATGGAAACGGCTGCCCCAGCGACTCAGAAAAGCTGGTTAATGCCAGGACTGGCGTTTTTGCAAGTAACGGGTCCTTATTGTACTGCTCAGCGAACGCCCATCCATCCATCACGGGCATCATTATGTCCAGGATAACTATGTCAGGTTTTTCGCCTTTGGCCTTCTGCAAACCTTCCTTGCCATTGTGAGCTACTATTACCTCAAAAAGCTTGCTTTCCAAGGTCCCTTTCATCACTTGCACCAGGTCAACATCATCGTCAACAATCAGAATCTTTGGCTTCCGGTTCATCTTGCATTACCTCCTTGACTTTTATTTGCTGTAACCTTAACCAAATTTATTCCTATTTCTCCTTAGACGCAACTGCTCCCTTTTTCGGAATAGTGAAGGTAAACCTGCTTCCCTTGTGAGTTTCAGGGTCGGGGCTTTCAGCCCAGATTTCCCCCCCGTGAGCCTCCACTATCCTCTTAGATATCGACAGACCCAACCCTGTGCCCTTGGATGTTACATTGCTGCCACGAAAGAAATCATTGAACATACGTGGCATATCCTCGGGTTTAATGCCAATTCCGGTGTCCGATATCTCAACACGTGCGTCGTTTTCGTTGTCAATAACCTTTACCGACACCGTTCCCTCATTAGTATAATTTATGGCATTGCTCACCAGATTGGTCATCACCTGCTGCAGCCTGCGGCTCGCACCATAGACCAATGGTGAACTCTGGGGCAGTTCTAATTTCAATGTCACCCCCTTCTGCTGTGCCACGTTGTCGAGTCCCTCCAGAGATTTTTTTATCACCTCATTAAAGGAAATTTCCCGCATTTCCCTGGAAACCTGACCGGTCTCGATACGGGGGATATCCAGAAGATCGGTAATCAATGTTAAAAGCCCATCAATTCTACGAACAGCTCTTTCCAGTAAATCTTTTTGCCCGTACGTGATTTCTCCCGTGTAGCCCTCCAGTATATATGACATGACGCTCTGAGTGGCTACAAGGGGAGACTGGAGGTCATGAGCCACAACGCCGAGAAATCGGGCAAAACTACGCCTTTCGTCTTCAAGTTTCACCACCTCTGCAGATATTTGTTCCAGCTCCTTCGCCCTTTTCTCCAAGAGCTTATCTTTCAGCGCCACCATGTCGCGCTGTCTCCTCCTCAACTCCCCCAGAACAGCGGTTGTCACATATGTGCTTCCATAAATGAGAGTAGCCAAAGCCACCAAAACAGCCAGTACACGACCTAGGTTCTCATACCGGTCGGGACGAACAAATCCCTCCAGGTTAACATGGGATACAACGCCGGCATACTCAAGGAATACAAGAAGCGTAATCATCGAGACTGCAATCGTGGCAAGCTGATATGCCCTCGTCTGGGGAAGCACTATCCCGGCTGCGATGGTGTGCGCTAGATAAAAGAATATGAAAGGATTCTCTATCCCGCCTGTGTAGTGTAAAAGAATGGTAAAAATAACCAGGTCAGTTAACACCTGGACATTGGCAGCCCTCTCCGCTTTTTTGAGCACGATGCCTGTGGGTTCCGCTTTCAGGCTGTTTGTCCAGCGAAACATTATCAGATTATACAGGACCATGGCGCCACAAATGATAGAAACAGGCAGAATCGAGAAGGAGATATCGAAGACCAGAGAGGCAATTAGCGCAGCAGCCACTATGCCGAGGATAACCAGCCACCTCATTCTGACATATACCCCGACACGGAGTATGAGTGCCCTCTCCTCGGGGGTATACTGGCTGGCACTTACCTCACCAGCGGTCACGCTCTTGGCATGCACCGGGGCTGCTTCGTCTTTGATTTCGGGCACTCTAACATTGTCAAACATAACACTTCAGAGACTCAAGGTCATGCTCTCGCCACTGACTTTATCAAACCGCCATCCTTATCTCGTATGTTCGCTATTAACGGCATCTCACCCGGCAAAGTGTGAGTGGCACAGGCCAGACAAGGGTCATAGGCTCTGAAAGCCATCTCCACCATATTGAGCAAGCCCTCTTTCACCTCATGCCCCTTTATGCATCCCATCGCCGCCTTCTTTACAGACAGGCATATAGGAGCGGCATTATGCTGAGTTGCTACGATAAGATTGACCTTCGTTATTATCCCATCGCCATTGGTCTCATAATGATGAATCAATGTCCCGCGTGCAGCTTCAACACAACCGATACCCACTCGCCTCAATTTGAGAGCCATATTTCGTATATCCTTACTGGTCAGGAGAGGGTCATAAGCAATTCTCTGCATATGCTCGGCAGCCTGGAGCGCTTCAATCAACCGTGCCCAGTGGTAAGCCAGCGTGTGATGGCTTGGCTTATCGCCCAGCGCATCGTACATCATCTCATATTCTTTCTGAGCCAGCGGGGTAAGCATGCTCTCAGCTACGTTCAGCCTGGCAAGCGGCCCTACCCGATATAAGGAGGTGCCCTCGCCATCTTTCAAACCATTCCATCCCACTTTCTTCAAATGTGATAGCCTTATGTATGTCCAGGGTTCTACCCATTCCCCTAAGTGGTTTATGTAATCATGACAGTCGAAAAGCGCAAGCTCCTCACCCTTGGTGTTGACCACCCTCAGTTTGCCTTCGTAGAAATTCACCCTTTTACTCTCGTCAACCATCCCCATATAACAGGTATTCAGCTTATAAGGGTCGCTGAGCACGAGCTTCAGGTACTCCTTATTGTCCACGACAATCTGCTTGAACAACTCCATGGCAAACCGGGCAAATTCAACTGTGAAGTCGGCTGTTTCCTGTATCCACTTCGATTCATCATCGGTTATACCTCGGGGCACTCCTCCGGGCAAGCCTCCCTCAGGATGTGCCGGCTTGCTGCTGATGAGTTTAATGATGTCCCGGCACCTTTTCCGCACCTCGATTACCTTGCCCCCAATCTCCAGTCCCGCTTTTTTGATAACGCCAAGGATGTTCCTTTCCGCCGGGTCAGCGTCAGGACCGAGCACAAAGTCAGGCCCCCCGAGGAAGAAAAAGTGGAAATAGTGGTCTTCGACCATAAATGCGTTATAGTGGAGCTGTCTTATCAACTTGGCGGTCAGGGTCGGCTCTACACTGTACAGGTCGTCCAGAGCCTTGGTAGAGGCCATGTTGTGTGGGGTTGGGCAGACACCGCAGATGTTGGCGACTATTCGAGGCATCTCCTCTGCCGGTCTGCCGATGCAGAACCTTTCGAAACCTCTAAGCTCTACAACCTGCCAGTATGCATCGTCAACATTGCCTTTATCGTCAAGAAAAATCTCAATTTTGCCATGCCCTTCCAGCCTGGTTAGCGGATTTATCGTTATCCTTTTACCCACATAGCTCCTCTATACTCTTTTTGCCTTCAAAGACGAAACAGGCGCTGTGAACCTGTACAAGTAGCCCGCAAGGTCAGCAATCTCGTTCGCAACTTCGGCTATCTGCTCTTCATTCTCCACATCCAGCATAGCTGCCAGAGCGGAGATATACTTGGCTCCCGAATCTGCTACACCTTCTACCGGGCCAAAACATCCCCGACAGGGGACATTGATCTCAATGCATGACTCTCCACAACCGGTGCGGGTAGCGGGACCCAGGCAGATTATCCCCTGCGCCAGAAAACAGGTCTCAGGGTCTGCTTCAACCATATGGATTCTCTTTATCTGCTGCAGCGCTATCCTCTCGGGTTTCGTTTTGTTCCGTTTGCAGGTATCGCATAAAGCCCTGTGCGGTGCTAGGGTAGCACCTTTCGGTGGAAGTTTGTTGTCGAGAACTGCGCTCAGGGCATTCATCACCAGATAGGGAGGAGGCGGGCATCCGGGAAGGTAATAATCAACATCAATTATCTCATTCAACGCATAAACCCGGCCATAAAACTCAGGGAGTGTTAGCTCCTTTCCGTTTACACTGGTCTTCGGCTGGGGATAGTTACCTTTAGGATTGACGACAGTAGGTGCATCTCGATAGACCCAGTTGAAAATATCCTCCTTCGTGGTCAGGTTTGCCATCCCCGGCGTCCCGCCGAAGCAGGCACACGCCCCAAATGCCAGAACCAGACGCGATTTCTCTCTTAACAGCTTTGCCACCTCTTCCTGTTCTGAGTTTCTGACATGTCCATTGATGATACTCAACAGGATTTCTTTACTCTTCATATTCTTGACATGGTCGTACTTAAAATCCAGCGCCACCGGCCAGAATATTATGTCAACAGCATTAACTACACCCAGAAGCACCTCATTCATATCTACGATTGTCTCGTCACAGCCACCGCACCCCCCGAGCCAGCAAATCGCAACCTTCGGTTTCCCTGCCATCCCGTTGTCTCCTTTCGACCCGTATCAGCCCCAGGTTCACAAGTATTCTATACTATTTTAACACTTCGCTCTATATTTGGGCACCTTTTTCTTAATGAGCTCTGACAAACTACCACATACAGGCTTGCCCTGACCTCCGCAATAATACCTATTTTCATTTCCTGAAACACCTCTTTT
>DATKWL010000135.1:0-9938 GCA_035529555.1 Dehalococcoidia bacterium
CTCATCGCCGAGGGCAAGACCGACATCGTAGCTATGGCCAGACCACTCATCGCCGACCCGGAACTGCCCAACAAGGCAAAAGAGGGAAGGCTGGACGATATTCGACCCTGCATGGGAGACAACCAGAACTGCGTAAAGTATATGATGGACGGTCAGCCCATAAGATGCATTTGCAATGCCACGGTAGGCATGGAGCATATGGGATGGGGCATCGGGGGTATGAAGAAAGCAGCTACCAAGAAGAAGGTGGTGATAGTTGGTGGAGGTCCTGCGGGGCTGGAGGCAGCCAGAGTAGCTGCCCTGAGGGGTCACGATGTAACCCTTTACGAGAAAGCCAAGGAGCTGGGCGGTCAGGCCTTGCAGGCGGAGATGCTGCCGGGCAGGGAGGAGATGGGAGGCCTCGTCAGGTGGCAGAAGATACAGCTCCCCCAGGCCGGTGTAAAGATTGTCACCGGCACCGAGGTAACATCGCAGATGATTCTGGACATGAAGCCCAAGCCGGATGTCGTGATAGTAGCAACAGGCGCCGAATGGATGCGCAACGCCCTCTCCGGCCAGAGCACCTCGGAGGTAGTAGGATGGCAACAGGACAACGTGTTCACCCCGAGTGATGTTATCCTGGGAAAGGCCAAGATCGGGAAGAAAGCTGTTATCTGGGATGCCAGGCAGGATATAACCGCCATAGCCATTGCCGAGATTCTTGCCGATAAGGGCTGCCAGGTAGAGATACTGGCCCCCACTCCTTTTGTAGGCAGCCTGGACCAGATAAAGGATGTGACATGGTTCCACACCATGCCCAGAATCCTGAAGAAGGGGGTAAAGCTCAGCCCCCAATCCTTCCTATTCATGGTTGCAGACAAGACCCTTACAGTAATCGATATCCATACCATGGACGCACGGGAAATTACCGATGTGGACACCGTGGTACTGATAGCAGGCAAGAACCCGGTTGACAACCTCTACACTGAGCTCGAAGGTAAAGTCAAGGAGCTCTATAAGATAGGGGACGCCAGGAATCCGCACGACATAGGTAGTGCCAACCGTGACGGGCACCTCGTTGGAAGGTGGATATAGGAGGCGGAAAGGCAGCGCAAAATAAATAAACTGTGTTAAAATTAGAGACAGAGTAGCTAACAGGGGCACCCCTTGGGTTATAGTTATCATTGTGATATAATCCTACGATGGAGCTAATCTCAAGGGGGTGCCCCTGTTACTTTATCGCACGCGATATTTTGAGAATATCTTTCTGACCTATATATCGGCCAAGTGGTGTCAAGCCACTGCTCATTTGTAGGAACTTTATTCATGGAAGATAAGGGCTATAAGAATCCTCAAGACTTAACCCCGAATTCCTCAAGAGAGACTGGCGAAAGCAAAGGTGTCTGGTTCATTGCCGAGCATAAGACGGGGCAACTGGAAAAAACCGCTTTCCTGCTTGCTGGAGAAGGTAGAGCTCTCTCTACAAAGCTTGGCGAAGAGCTTGCCGCAGTAATTATCGGAAATGAAGTCAAACACCTCGCAGACCAATTAGGCCCCTATGGAGTAGAGAATGCCTTCATTATAGAGGACGAGCTTCTGGAGGAATACACAGGCGACGCCTATGTGAATGTCCTTTCTCACCTGGTTAAGTCGAACCAACCATCCCTGGTTCTTTTTCCCACGACGCCAATGGGAAACGACCTTGCCCCCAGACTTGCCGCAAGATTAAGGGTGGGTCTGGTAACTCACTATACTGAGATAGAGGTCGACAGAGAAAAGAAGCTTACAATACGCAGACCAATACACGGTGGTAAGGCTAGCGCTACAGTTATGCCGCTAAGCAAACCACTGATAGCGACTATTGACCCCCAATTGCTTACTGTGCAGAAAGCTCCGCAGGCTAAGAACATTCAGGTTATCGAGACGGGGATAAAGGTTGACCCCAAGAGTATAAAGACTCGGTTTATCGATTATATGAAAGCCGACCCCTGTGCAGTCTGCGTCAGCGAGGCGGAAATCGTCATCGGCGTAGGCAAGGGACTGGGCTGCGCTGATAATCTGAAAGCAGTAGAAGAGCTGGCGCGTATTCTCGGTGCCTCAATCGGAGGAAGCAGGCGCGCGACAGACGAACGCTGGATATCAGATGAAAGGAGAATCGGCTTAACAGGTAAAACTATAGCCCCCAAACTTTACTTGATATGTGGCATCTCAGGAGCTTTTCATCACACCTTGAGTATAAAAAGCTCCCAGCTAATGATTGCCATCAACAAAGACAAGAACGCCCCCATTGCCAAACTGGCTGATATGGTTATAGTCGGCGATATGCAGCAGATAATACCGGAGCTTGCCAAGCAGTTGAAGGAAGCTTTAAAGTAGACCTCCTAATGTCGTCACAAAATAAATTGTGACTGTCGAAGTGAAATTATGAGAGTTGTAGTCTGTGTAAAACAGGTTCCCGACCAGACGCTTATTAAATTCAATATCGAGACTGGAAGCCTCAATAATATCCATTATATTATGGACCCGGTAGACGAGGCATCTGTAAGCGAAGCTATCAGAATCAGGGAGAAAAACGGAGGAGAGGTTATCGCCATAAGCCTGGGGATCCCAAGGACAGAAGATGTATTGAGGACCTGTCTGAAGATGGGGGTTGACCAAGCAATACACCTGTGTGACGAGATGTTTGATAATCTGGATATATATTCAATATCCACCGTTTTAGCCAAGCAGATTGCCAGGCTTAAATATGACATCATTCTGTGCGGCCGGGAATCAATGGATGAAGGCAATGGCTTTCTGGGGGCAGGAATATCAGAATGGCTGGATTTACCCCTGGTAACATCTGTTACTCGACTGGATATTTTTGCCGATACGATGACTGCCAGAGTTCACCGACGCATTAAGGGCGGAGACAGAGAAATATTGGAGACCCCACTGCCGGCGGTCTTCGCCGTTGAAAGCGTTCTGACGAAGCCGATATATCCTCCACTCAGAACAATTATGGCTGGACTCAAAAAGCAAATAATTAAAGTTGATGCCAAATCTCTGGGCGTGGATAAAAATAGCATCCAGCCAATGCTTGCTATTCTCAGTGTCTCTCAACCGAAACCCAGACTGAAAAAAACAGCAACGATTGATAGTAAGTTATCTGCGCATGAAAGAATGAAGCTACTCATGTCGGGTGGCACCCAGCAAAAAAGCTCGAAAACAATTGAAAAGCCCCCACAATCAGCAGTCGCTGAAATTATACAATTCCTGATATCACACGGTATAATATCCAAATAACCTCTCTTCTGGAAAACCCTCCACCCTCAGTATCTTTTTCGCAATCGCCAGTCTTATTCTCTATTCATACCACTCAGCAACATATGACTGGAAGCAGCAGAAATCATAGATGCAAGATAAATCCAGGAGAATTTCTAATATATTTGCCCATATATCGGTACAAATTGCTACCAATGGCCATAATTGCCTGTAAATGGACTTGCCGTCCCCATCAAACTACGTTATCCTAATAGAAATTAGCACTCTCTGCTAGGGAGTGCTAATTAGGTTAGAGAATTAAAAAATTAACTTTAGAAAGGGAGGTTGGAGATGGCAATGAACCTGAAACCTTTGGCGGATCGCGTTGTGGTAAAGCCGCTAGTAAAGGAAGAGGTAACTAAAGGAGGCCTCGTTATTCCTGATACTGCCAAAGAGAAGCCACAAGAAGGCGAAATCGTGGCAGTAGGCCCGGGAAAGCTGGCAGATGACGGCAAGCGTATTGAGATGGATGTCAAGAAGGGTGACAGGGTAATCTATGCCAAGTATGCAGGTACTGAGTGGAAATATGAGAATCAGGAATACCTGATACTGCGCGAAAGTGACATCCTGGCGAAAATAAGCAAATAGAGAAAGAATTCCGTCTGAAAACTAAAGAGGAGGAAAATAAATGGCCAAACAGCTTGCGTATGATGAGGATGCAAGACGCGCTTTAAAAAAGGGAATCGATGCCCTCGCTCGCGCAGTTAAGATAACTCTGGGGCCCAAAGGGCGTAACGTAGTGCTCGACAAGAAATGGGGTCCCCCCAGTGTGTGCAGCGATGGCGTTACTATTGCCAAAGAAATTGAGTTAACAGATCCGTTCGAGAACATCGGCGCTCAGTTGATAAAAGAGGCAGCTACCAAGACCAACGACGTAGCTGGCGATGGCACAACCACCGCTGTAGTACTAGCACAGGCAATTTTGCAAGAAGGCATGAAGAATGTCACTGCTGGTGCTAACCCTATGTCTCTCAAGAGGGGCATCGAAAGGGGTGTGGCGGCGATAGTGGAAGAACTCAAGAAAATAGCCACGCCGATAAAGGGCAAGGAACAGATAGCACAGGTAGCCAGCCTGTCCGCTCATGAGAACGAAATCGGGGAGCTGATAGCCGAGGTCATGGAGAAGGTGGGCAAGGACGGTGTCATCACCGTAGAAGAATCCAAAGGAATTAAGTTCGAAACCGAGTACGTAGAGGGCATGCAGTTCGACCGCGGCTACATCAGCCCCTACTTCATCACCAATGCCGAGCGCATGGAGGCTGTTCTAGAAGACCCCTACATTCTGATTACCGACAAAAAGATTTCGGCCATAGCAGATATCCTGCCACTCCTTGAGAAGCTGCTACAGGTTTCAAAGAATCTGGTGGTCATTGCCGAGGATGTCGAGGGAGAGGCACTGGCAACACTGGTAGTCAACAAACTAAGAGGAACCCTGAACTGTCTGGCAGTGAAAGCCCCCGGCTTTGGTGACAGGCGAAAGGCTATGCTCGAGGATGTAGCCATTCTGACAGGTGGTCAAGTTATCAGCGAGGAAATAGGCAGAAAGCTAGATTCGGCCACCATCAATGACCTGGGCCGCGCTCGCAAGATAGTATCTAATAAGGATGATTCCACTATAGTAGAGGGCAAAGGCTCCGACGAAGACATCAAAGGCCGCATCAAGCAAATCAAAGCCCAAATTGACGAGACTACCTCCGATTTCGACCGTGAGAAACTTCAGGAGAGGTTGGCCCGTCTGGCTGGGGGCGTTGCAGTAATCAAGGTCGGTGCTGCTACCGAGGTCGAACTCAAGGAAAAGAAGCACCGCGTTGAGGATGCCCTGTCCGCAACCCGCGCAGCCGTCGAGGAGGGCATAGTTCCCGGCGGTGGTGTGGCTTTATTAAACGCCATGCATGTTCTGGACAAGATTAAGGCCGAGGGCGATGAGGCGACCGGAATGGCAATACTTAAGAGGGCGCTTGAAGAGCCGATGCGCCAGATTGCCATAAATGCCGGCAAGGAAGGTTCGGTGGCGGTGGAATATGTCAAGAAGGCCAAGAAAGGCATCGGCTACGATGCCGATAAAGATGAGTATGTCAACATGGTGGAGCGGGGAATCATTGACCCGGCTAAGGTGACCCGCGCTGGTCTCGAAAATGCCGCCAGCATCGCCGCCATGGTTTTGACCACCGAAGCCCTGGTGACCGACATTCCTGAGAAGGAAAAGATGCCGCCCATGCCTCAAGGAGGCGGGATGGAGGGCATGTACTAAGATAGGATAACCTTGTAACGTGTCCTATTCTGAAATGAAAGTAGCTGCGGTTTATGCCGCAGCTACTTTTTTCTCGCCTGCTAAGGCAACGAGTAACCGCCGGACTAAAGTTTGAGCAGCTTCTCTAATTTCCCCGTGTTTCGCACTGGCCCCACTAAAGCAAAATTAATCTTAGAAGTAAGGAATAACTCACTCGCTAACCTTCGCATATTTTCAACAGTAACAGCATCCACCTTCTCTATCACTTCATCCAATGTGAATATTTGATTTGTGAGTAATTCCTGCCCCCCCATCCAGCCAGCCACGCTCCGCGTATCCTCCATGCGGAGCAGCAGACGACCCTTACCCATCTCCTTAGCCTTGACCAGTTCGGCTTCGGGAATTGGTTCGTCCCTGAGTCGAACAATCTCTCGAATAATAGCATCAATGGCTGACTCCAACTTTTTGGGGTCAACTCCCGCATATATGGATAACGAGCCTGAATCACGATAATAGTTAACATGGCTATGAACATCATAAGCAAGACCTTTGCGTTCTCGGAGTTCCAGGAATAAGCGGCTGCTCATCCCTTCTCCTAGAATTACATTCAAAAGATCCAGGATAAAACGGTCTGGATGCATATTATCCAGACCACGCAATGTAAGACAAAAATGGACCTGCTCCGTTTTTCTTTGCTCTCTCCTCAGACGAGGTGATTCCTGGGTGTTTTCGGCAGGAAACCAGGAAGCAGGTATGCCATCAGGCCAGTTACCCAACATCCTGCTTACAGAAGACACCACTTCTTCATGGCTAATATCTCCAGCCACGCTGACCACCGTATTACTGGGCAGATAAAGCCTTGGCAAATAGTCCAGCATCATCTCCCGATTGACGATACTAACCGTTTCCTTGGTGCCGGCGACATCACGACCTAAAGCCTGGTTAGGCCATACCACTTCATCTATAAGCGTATCTACTCGGCCCTGGGGGGAGTCCATGCTCATCTTCAGTTCTTCGATAATAACCTTGCGTTCATTTTCTATTTCCACCGGGTCAAATTTAGAGTTACGCAACATGTCCACCAATAAATCCAGAGCCGCAGAGAAGTGAGGACGCGCTACTTTGACCCAATACACAGTCAGCTCTTTGTCAGTGCCTCCATTGAGTACGCCACCGATACAATCGATTGTCTCAGATATCTCCTTCGCCGTCGGGCGTTTTTCTGTCCCTTTGAAACATAAATGCTCCACAAAGTGTGATACTCCTGCTTGTTCAGGCAGTTCATATCTTGAACCTGCTCCAATGAACATGCTTACGCATACTGCACGAGTATGTGGCATCATGCTGGTGACTATCCTGAGTCCATTATCAAGAGTGGTTTTCTGATACATGCGCTATGTGTGAACTCCTTTAATAGTAAAAGGGGCTTAAAGCCCCACTGCCGTCATTTTATCCACCTTCCCGTATCCTGTCAAACAGCTTCGGGTGCAAGAAAGTCATTTACGTGGCAATACTCTGAGAAGGAAACGGAGATTTAGCTACAGTTCTAATAGCCTGATACAATCTCCTATCCCGCAATGCTCTTAAGATTAAATTGCCATGCCAATCAAAGGAGAAATCAGGCGACTGAAGCAACGATTCATGTATCCTGTTTATCTCAATTATGTCAAATATCTGCTCAATTTGCCTATCGCTCAGTTTTTCATATAACTTTCTAGCCCAGTACCCTATCTCAAGCTCTCTGCCAAGTTTCTTTTTCCAAATCTTCTCGTAATTACTCATTCTTCTCGCTGAGAAGCTATCGGTACGCAAAGCATTATGGACAACTTCAGTGGCTATATCAGCACACAATAGACCATAGTATACCCCCCCACAGGTAGTTGGTTTAACCTGTCCGGCAGCGTCTCCAACAACCAGCAATCTTTCCATATAGGTTTTAGGCAACGGAGTCAACGGAATACCGCCGTAGGTGATTTTCATTTCGGTAGAAATAATCTTACGCTGTGTTTTGAGGGAATCCAGAAGACTCTTCAAATAGGAGCCCGGGCTCCGCCGTGAGAGAAGTCCTGCAAATGCCTTGCCGGAATAGGTAGGAACCAGCCAGCCGAAAAAACCAGGCGCTACCTCCTGACCGAAATACACCTCCACTTCCTCTAATTTTCCCACATCCACCTCGGCTTGAGCCCCCAGAACGAAGTAATTGATTTCGCCCAGGCCAAGTCTACGCGTCATAGCTCCACCGAATCCGCTGCTGATAAGCGCAATTTTTGCATTAAAATCGGCAATCCTATCTTTGCATTCGACTTTAGCACTAACACAGTCGTCCCTCAGGCTAATATCCATTACCCTGGCAGAAAGAAGATACTCTGCTCCTTTTTCCTCTGCTTTCTGAGCTAGTGCAGAATCGAAGGCGACCCTGTCTACCACATAAGCCTGTGCTGTTTCCTTACTTACCTCGAGGCATTTACCAGATGGAGAGAAGAACTTTGCGGAGCTTGCCTGAGTCAGGATACCATGATTTATAATAGGAAACCGGTCAAAGCATTCCTTGCCTATGATACCCGTGCAACAGACCGCATCGCCAACCTTTGCCCTCCGTTCGAAAACTATAACTTTATATTCAAGCTCAGCCATCCTGTAGGCAAGGTAACTCCCCACAGGACCAGCCCCTACTATCATTACATCATACAATTCAGCACCCGCCCTACAATAAGTAAGAGCCCATTGAGGGCTTTATTAATGCTAGCACTAAATAGTCTCGAATTCAAGGAGCATTATACCGACTTGTCATTACCACCTAGGCTGGTTATACTTATCGCTAGCACAAAAAGGAGTGTAGCAATGCCACCCTATGCCTTTTTTAAAAGCAAGCTCATTCCGCTCTCAGAAGCCAAGGTCGGCATCATGACCCATGCTCTCCACTACGGAACTGCCTGCTTCGAAGGAATCAGAGGCAATTGGAACAAAAATGAGAAGCAGCTATACATCTTCCGCTGTCCTGAACATTATGAACGACTGCTAAATAACTGCAAGCTGCTTAAGATTAACATCCCCTACTCTGTAGACGAACTCTGCCGCTTGACAGTCGAGCTTGTTAGAAAGTCCGGTTTCAAAGAAGACGTCTATATTAGACCACTCGCTTATAAAAGCTCTGAAGCTTTTGGAGTCAGGCTACACGGGCTCGAAGACGATATTTGCATTATTGTTACAACCTTTGGTGCTTATCTGGATGACAAGAACGGAATCAAGTGCTGCGTATCATCGTGGATAAGGCCTGACGATAATATGATACCGCCCAGAGGCAAGATTACGGGCATTTATGTAAACAACGCATTCGCCAAAACAGAAGCTATAGAAAATGGCTTCCAGGAAGGCATCATGCTCACTTCAGATGGCTATGTGTCTGAAGGCAGCGGCGAAAACATCTTTCTTGTCATGAATAGCAAGCTGGTGACCCCTGCCACTTACGATAGGATTCTCATTGGCATAACAAGAGACACCGTAATTCAACTGGCTAGGAATGAACTCGGTTTAGAAACCGAGGAACGTCACATTGATCGTAGCGAACTCTATCTGGCAGAGGAGTGTTTCCTGACGGGCACGGCCGCCCATGTAACACCGGTAGTCGAGATTGACCATCGTAAGATTGGGGACGGCAAGATCGGGAAAATAACGAAGCAATTACAGAAATTATACCTCGATGTTGAGTTCGGCAGAAACAAAAAATATCTCAAGTTGTGTACTCCCGTCTACACAAGTCGAGCCAGGGCTACAAAAGCAAAACCGAGGTAAAATAGAGTTGTTGTCGCTTTCCCTCATTACAGGGAGCCAATCTCAGGAATTTGAGGATGAAATCGCATAACGCTTCAAGCCCTGAACTCTCACTCATTGTGCCCACATATAATGAGAGTGAAAATATCAAGACACTGGTTGAAAGAGTTCACAAATCTCTATCCGACTATAACTACGAACTCATCGTGGTAGATGATAACAGCCCGGATGGGACCGCTGAACTGGCAAAAAGCCTCTCCTCTAAATATCCTGTTAGAGTAATTGTTCGCACAAATGAGCGTGGTTTAGCTTCAGCGGTGGTTGCTGGGTTCAAACAGGCAAAGGGAGATATTCTGGGAGTAATAGACGCCGATTTGCAGCATCCTCCGGAGTTTGTTCCCAACTTGATTAAGGGGGTTAAAGAAGGCGCAGACGTGGCAATCGCCAGTCGCTATATCAAAGGTGGCGCTATCGAAGGCTGGACGCTGAAGAGAAAGATTATTTCGCTGGGAGCAAAGTTACCTGCAAATGTTCTTCTCACCGCAGCCAGGAAGATAAAAGACCCTCTCTCAGGATTCTTCCTGTTCAGGAAACAGGTAATAGAAGGCACCGAGCTTAGCCCCACAGGTTATAAAATCCTGCTAGAGGTACTGGT
>DATKWL010000136.1:0-4418 GCA_035529555.1 Dehalococcoidia bacterium
TTCATTGAGCTTTATTGTGCGAGTAAGCCCCAGCATCTTTGGGCCAAAGGCAACGTTTTCGCGGATAGACTTGGGGAAGGGGTTGGGATGTTGAAATACCATGCCTACCCTTTTTCTCAACTCTACTACATCCACATTGCGCTCATAAATATTCTGCTTATCCAGCAGGACTTCACCTTCCACACGGGCCCCAATGATTATATCGTTCATGCGATTCAATGTTCTGAGAAATGTCGATTTTCCACACCCGGAAGGCCCGATGAGCGCAGTTATCTGATGCTCTCTGATATTCAGGGTTACATTCTTGACCGCAGGCATCTTTCCATAATAGAAATTGAGTTGCTTTGTTTCAATTTTTGGGTCCATGTCAGGCTCCTCCGCGCATTCTGGCCTGGAAACGATAGGAAATCCAGTTGGTAATGGTGTTGATGATCAATACTATTATAATGAGCACGGCTCCTGTGGCCATAGCCTTCTCGAAAGCATTTGTCTCCATTGCAAGGTAGAAAAGGTGCAGCGACAACGTCCGTCCCCCTGAGAGTAGCGATGTCGGCATAGCAGCGCTGCCGCCCATTGTAACATAGAGACAGGCGGTTTCTCCTACAATGCGTCCAATGCAAAGGATGAAGCCAGTGATGATGCCGGGCAGGGCGGCAGGGAGAACCACATGCACTACTGCCTGCCACTTAGTAGACCCCAGCGCTAAAGCTGCCTCACGATGACCACGGGGCACTGCTTTGAGCGCCTCCTCCGATGTTCGGATGAAGGTGGGTAGGAGCAGACAGACCAGAGTCAGTGCGCCTGAAAGAAGAGAAAAGCGAAAATGCAAGGCAGTTACAAAGAGCACGAATCCGAACAAACCGAAGACGATGGAAGGTACACCTGCCAGTGTCTCCACCCCGTATCGGATAAGCCGTGTAAGCCAGTTATCCTTGGCGTACTCGGAGAGGTAAATAGCTGCGCCTATGCCGGGTATAATCAAGATGGCGACGGTTAAGGCAATCAGATAAATGGTAGCTACAATGGTAGTCGAGATGCCTCCTTCTCCACTCAGACCACCTTTGGGAGCAGAGAACAGGAAATCGAAGCCGATTCCCGGTAATCCCCGAGCCAGTACATAGCCGATGATGAGGAAGAGGATAAGGACAGTGATAAAACCGCTTCCCCATATCAGAGCCATGGCAAGTCTATGGGTCGCTTTAGCATGCATATTAGGTACGTTCCCTTCCTCTTCTCATAGCTATCAGAGCGAAACTGTTGATTATCATAATCAGGATAAAGAGCACAACCCCGATGGCAAAGAGGGCGTTCTCATGCAATCCACCGGCGTATGCTATCTCAACAGCTATGCCTCCGGCCAGGGTGCGCGTTGAATCCAGTGGCGAGGTAGGAATTTGTACTGCATTGCCGATAACCATTATCATGGCCATAGCTTCTCCAATAGCCCTGCCTATGCCGAGTATTATGGAGGCAACAATACCTGAGCGCGCCGCCGGAATCATTACGTGCCAGATGGTCTGCCAGTGCGTAGCTCCCAGAGCCAGTGAACCCTCTTTGTATATCCTGGGCACAGCTCTTATGCTGTCCTCACTGATGCTGATGACGGTAGGCAGTACCATTGCCATTAGCACCAGAGCCCCTGCTGCCACGCTATAGCCTGTGCCCGCGATTTGGCGTATTGTAGGAACGACAAGCAGAATACCCACCAATCCGTAGACCACGGAGGGGATTCCTACCAGTAACTCCACGGCAGGTCTCAGGAACCGGCGCACTTTGGCTGGTGCTACTTCGGCCAACAATACAGCGCAGCCGACCCCTAGCGGTATTGCTAAAATCATGGCGCCAAAGGTGACTGCGAGGGAGCCCACTATCATGGGCGCGATGCCGAACTTATCCAGGGTAGGGCGCCACTCAGTTCCGAAGATAAAGTCGAACAAGCCGACCTGTTGAAAAGCTGGTAACCCTTCTCGCAGGGTGAATATGGCAATCGCTGCCAGTATTATGAAAGAGGTTGAGGCGCAGAGCAGTACCAGATACTTGGCGTTACGGTCGACAAAATATCGGGATACTATTCGATACATTATTACAACCTTTAATTGTTCTCCATTTCGGAGCCGGTGACTTCAAGCCATTCTACCAAGAGGCCAGTCCATATAGGAGCTAGCTCACTGGAATATAACCCTCTGCAGCAACGATACTCTGCCCTTCCGGTCCCAAGCAGAAGTCGATAAAATCCTTGACCAGCCCTGTGGGCTGGTTCTTAGTCAAAAAGTATAGCGGGCGGATGATAGGGTAGGTTCCGTTCTTGGCGTTCTCCGCCGTGGCCGCTACACCATCTATCGCCAGTGTCTTGACGGAGTTCTTAATATACCCGAAGGAAATGAATCCAATCGCTTGTGGCGTGTTAGATACAGCCATTATTATGGCTCCGTTAAAAGGTAGCAAGATAGCATCGGATTTGATGAGTTCTTTGCCCATCACCATTTCCTCAAAAGCTGTTCTGGTCCCTGACCCTTCCTCTCTGGCTATAACATATATATCTTTGTTTTCTCCACCAACCTGGCTCCATTTGGCAATCTTGCCGGTGAAAATATCTCGCACCTGTTCTTTGGTTAGTCCTGCAACAGGGTTGGAAGGATGGGTAATAATAGCTATACCGTCGCGAGCCAGCAGATGCTTGACCAGATTTGGTTCATCAGATTTGAGTTCGCGGGAGGAAGCGCCAATATCCACTGTATCGTCGTTGCAGGACTTAATCCCGACGCTGGAGCCACCGCCTTGAATGATGATAGTTGCATCGGGGTTTTCTGCCTTAAAGGCTTCGGCTAGCTTTTCTGCCACGGGTTGCACAGTCGTTGAACCGGATTCGGTAACAGTGTCTGAGAGACCTCCACCACCACAACCTGCTATTAGAAAGGACGGCAGGAGCAGACTTGCCACTATAATAAATATGAATTTCTTCGGTGCCTGTTTCATGGGCGAATTCTATTATCCTCTTTGGTTATTCTGATTGCGCTGACCACAAGCTGCAAGCTATTTATGAATCGTTGCCAATACTATAAGACTAATTGTAAAGGCCAGCAACTTTTCCTGTGAAGCTTCATTCCTGATATAATAAAGGTGGCGGATGACTGACATCGAACTCAGGGCGCAGAATAATGGACATCAAGGTTAGTAATCTGGAACTTATACATGTGAGTGTTCGCGGTGTGGTGCAGGGGGTTGGCTTCAGACCCTTTGTATATCAAATCGCTGCTAAACACAATCTCAAGGGCTGGGTCTGCAACACCTCGGGAGATGTTAAGGTTGAAGTCGAGGGTGAGAGGAATGCCCTTGATAGATTTCTTGATGACCTTGCAACTCTGGCGCCGCCTCTGGCTCGTTTAGAGGATGTCACAGTAACGAGCCATCCGGTGCAGGGCTATACCATCTTTGAGATTCGTCACAGCATCGCGGAGGAGGGCAAATATCAGCTTGTCTCCCCTGATATCGCAACCTGTGCGCTTTGCTTGAAGGAGGTTCTTGACCCCAAGGACAGACGATATCGCTACCCGTTCACCAATTGCACCAACTGTGGCCCGCGCTTCACTATTATTGAAGACATCCCCTATGACCGACCCAAGACCACCATGCGTATTTTCAAGATGTGCCCTCAATGCCAGCAAGAGTATGACAATCCCTTAGACCGGCGCTTCCATGCGCAGCCTAACGCCTGTCCTAAATGTGGCCCCAGCCTGAAGCTGGTTGACAGTAATGGTGACTCAGCAGAAACTGACGATATGCTGGCCACTGCCTCCAGATTGCTCAAAGAGGGAAGAATTCTGGCAATCAAAGGTCTGGGCGGCTTTCTCCTAGCCTGCGATGCCACCAGCGAGAAGGCGGTAAAGCTGCTCAGAGAGAGAAAGAGACGTCCCTTCAAGCCTCTGGCCATAATGGTGGCCACATTGGAAGATGTGAGGAGGCATTGTCTGGTATCAGAAAAAGAGGCGGAGTTGCTGCACTCGGCGCAGTGCCCCATATTGCTGTTGAGACGGAAGGAGGGCTCTAAGATATCGCCATCGGTGGCTCCTAATCTCAAATATCTTGGGGTGATGTTGCCTTATACTCCGTTGCACCATATATTGCTCCGGGAAACCGGGCTTCCTCTGGTGATGACCAGCGGCAATCTCAGCGAGGAACCCATTGCCAGAGACAACGACGAGGCGTTGCGAAGGCTCAACGTCATCGCAGATTATTTTCTGCTTAACAATCGGGATATCTATTCCCGCTACGATGACAGCGTTGCTATTGTGGAGCTGGATAAGCCCCAGATTGTGAGAAGGGCTCGTGCTTATGCTCCTTATCCTGTACATCTCCCCTTCCAGTCGAGACAGGTGGTTGCCTGCGGCGCTGAGTTAAAGAACACATTCTGCCTGACC